>DATBCP010000143.1:0-36373 GCA_036270435.1 Rhizomicrobium sp.
ACAATTGTCGTGTTCCAAAGGCGAAATCGGGAAAAGACTTGCGCCGGCAAAGTCGAAGCTTTCTAATTCGCGTCAACGGCTCAAGCCCCTGGCGGGCTTATGTTTTTTCCGGAAAGGAAATGCAATGAAGATCAATCCGCAAAAGTGCGTCGCCTGCGGCAACTGCACTTATGTCTGCCCGATGGGCGCCATCTACATCGATCCGGAGCTGAAGCGCGCCACCATCAATCGCGACGAATGCGTGGAATGCTATGCCTGCTACAACGGGCTGTCCAAGGAAGTGCTGCCGCCGGCCACCGTACGCTTTGTGCGCCGGACCCTGGCCAATTTCCGCATCCGCTTCGAGCCGGAGCCGGATGTCTGCCCCACCACCGCTTTTGAGCCCGACAAGCTGGAATGGCCGCGGGTGGTGCGCCGCGCGTTCTCCGATCCGCGCGTACCCCATGAATCGACCGGCGTTTCGGGCCGGGGCACCGAAGAGGTGAAGACCAACGATGTCACTGACCGCGTCGGCATCGGCCAGGTGGGCTTCACCATCGAATTGGGCCGTCCCGGCATCGGCGCCCGCTTCCGCGACTTCCAGGAAATGTCCCGCGAGCTGGCCAAGGCCGGCGTCTCCTTCGAGAAGAACAACCCCATCACCACTTTGATGAAGGATGTCGCCACCGGCGAGATCCGCGACGACATCCTCAACGAAAAAGTGATGAGCGCCATCATCGAGATCAAGGTGCCGGTGGAACGCACCGAGGAGATCATCCGCATCATCTGGGAGGTGGAAAAGCGCATCAACACCCAGGTGGTGATCGGCGTCGGCGTGCGCTGCGATTCCGACGGTGAGGAAAAGATCGTCCTGCCGATCCTTGAGAAGTTGGGTTACAACCCACAGCGCGCCAAAACGAATATCGGTCTTGGCCGCAAAGTGATCCGCGATTTGAGCAACGCCGCGCCTACGGCGATGGCGAAGGAAATGGTGAGCGCATGACCAACACCCTGCACCGCTACGGCAAGTCCGAAAGCTTTTTCGACGACTACATCGTGTTTTCGCTGCCCGCCAAGAGCAAGGCCGCCGGCCAGACCGGCGATGCGCTGGCGGCGCAGAAGCGCTTCATGCAGATCGCGGCCGAATACAAGCCCGTCAGCCTGGGCGATGCGCTGCATGGCGGCAGCTTGCGCCCCACCAAGAGCAAAAGCATCTTCGGCCATTGGGGCAAGCGCAACCGGCCGAATTTCAAGAAGGTGCTGGAAGGCATGAGCAAGGCCGGCACCATGGCGGCCGTGTTCGACAAGCGCGAAAATGCGGAAGCCTTCGTCAAACGCATCAAGGAGGAAGACCTTGGCCTGTCGGTCAACATCTCCTCCTCGATCGAGAATGCCAAGAACGCCTGCAAGTTCGCCGGCATCCCGCGCCATTCCATCGCCTACTCGCTGGGCTTCGAAAAGGTCGGCGACAATGTCCCGTCGAAACAGGCGGTGATGCTGTCGACCATGTGCGGCCATGGCATGCTCTCGATCAACTTCGCCCAGAAGATGATGAGCTTTGTGAAGGAAAACCGCCGCACGCCCCAGGAAGCGGCCGAGGCCATGTCGCGCTTCTGCTCCTGCGGCATCTTCAATACCAGCCGCGCCAAGCGCATCCTTGAAGATGTGCGGGTTGGGGTGAAGTAGCCCCGATTTTATCGCGTTAGTTGAAAGCCCGCCGGTTCAAACCGGCGGGCTTGCGCCTCGCCTGAGCTCGGCGCGCTCGGTACTCAAATCGGTCCGTCGCTAGCGACAGCGTCGTGCGACACCGATTTGACCGGCAAAGCCGGTCGTACCTCGCTCTATTGAAGCTTTGCGGCCTCGGCCTCCGCCGCGATCCGCGCCGCATCCGCCGGCAGCATGTAGCGCTGCCCCACCAACTTATCGGCCTGGGCCTTCACCTTGGCGACATAGGCAGCATGGCTGGGATAGCGTTCTTCCAGCGAGGGCCGCGGATCGCCTTTGGCCATCCGCTCGGCGCGGGTGGCGGCAAAGGGAATATAGCCGCCGATATTGTTGCAAAAACGTCCTTTCTCGAAACCGGCAGCGGTGACATTCCAGCCGACATAAGTGCCCAGCGGCGCGACTATCAGCGGCGAACGAATGCCGTCCAACTCATTGCCGTCGGCATCGATGCGCGGCATCAGCTGCGGTGTGGGTTTGATAATGCGCGGTGGGGTCACGGTGATGGTGCCCGTCAGGTCGGCATAGTCAGAGCTCTTGCCCAGATCATACTGATAGGTGGGTGAATAGGCCGGCCGTGGAACGCCGGCGATCTTCGGAAAGGCCTTGTCATAGGCCGCTGGGGTGACCAACGCGCCGGACGCAAGCGTCGGGTAGATGCTGGGCGGTGGCTCAATGCCCTTGGTCACCCAGTCCACCAGGCCTGCGAAGATCGCTTTGTTGGTGTCGGACGCCGGGTTGGGGTTGGAGATCAGCACGCAGGCGCTGACCGCCGGCGTCACCAGATCAAAGCCGCCGCGGCCGCCATTGTGTGGAGCGCCGGCATTGTAATAGCGCCGCACATTGGCAGGCAGCGGGATGTCGGCCTTGGCGTCGGTGCCGACATAATCGGGGCTGGCGTGCAGGTCCCAGAATTCCGTCGAGCCCATGATCTCCGCGATCTTGGGGCAAGTGTTGTCCTTCAGGCAGCGGTCAAGCAGGCTGTGTTTTCCCTGCCCCCGCGCCACGTCGTCATAGCTGCTCCACCAGTTGGTGCCCTCGCTGCCAAGCTCGTAAAGCCCCACCAGACCGCCGGGCGTAGCAAAGCGATGGTTCATGGAAAGCATGCGCGGGCCGACGATGGGATTGAGGCCGTCAAAGACGATACGGCCATCCTCCGCCGTGTTGAATCCCAGATCTATCAGGCTGCGCAGATAATTGCCGGACTGGGAAACGCCGCGGCCGATCGCCCAGCGCACCTTGCCGGCCAGCGGATTGGCGTTGGTTGTGTCATAGCGCAGGAACGCGACCAGATCGCGGGTGGCGGCATAGCCGATGCCGAAGACTTTCGGGTTCTTGGCGGTGAAGGCGAGCGTATAGGCCAGCGCCGGATTGAAGCCGCCCTTCACACACAGCCTGGTCAAATCCGGCTTGCCCGGGAAGGGTGTGCTGCTGCAATCGGCAAAGGCCCAGTCGGTCTTGGGCACTTCCGTCTGCTCGCGGGGCCGATCATCCGACACGCCGGTGTAAAGCCGCGCACCATCCGCTGTTGCCACGTCGAACGTGCGCCCACCATACACGCCCTGCGGCCCGCCCTTGACCGGCATTGTCGTGGTGCCGGTCGGCATATCCATAAACCGCACAGCGGCGGGACCGGTCACAGGTGCAGACGGCAGATGGATCAGCTGAGCCCCTGGCTTTTCGTCCAAGTCGCCTTGCCAGCCACTGAGGACGTTGATATGGCCGTCGCCGATGGCGCTAGCTGCGCCCCGCCCGCGATTGGACACGTCATAGACCAGCACGCCTGATGTGCTGCCCGTGGGGCGGGCGATGGCGAAAGTTGCGGAATACTCGACTTTTCCGCTTCCATTGCGGTGCGCCAGCTTGATGTCGTCGATTATGGCATTGTGCGGATCGTTGGGATCCAGCGTGCCGCTGAAATGCCCTTCCAGCAATTCATAGCCGCCGGCCAGCGGGGAAGTCTTTTCAATCGAAAGCTTGGTGACCGCCGCTTCAGCCGGCGTCGCGATGAGACAAGCCAGCAAGAACGCCCTGATCTTCATGTTCCGCCCTTTTTTATGGGGCGGTCCGGCTCCCGCCTAACGCCCTTCATTTTGGGGCGAGCATAGCTTTAGCGCCGCTTGCGGTCCAACGCCGCGAATTCCGCATCAGTCATGCTCAACGTTGCCGCCCGGGCATTTTCTTCCAGGTGCGCCACTTTGGAAGTCCCCGGGATCGGCAACACCGCCGGACTGCGTTTCAGCAGCCAGGCCAGCGCCACCTGCCCCGGTGTGGCGTTCTTGGCCTTGGCGATCTTGTCCAAAGCTCCGCCGGGCCTGGTCAGTTCCCCGTCACCACCCAGCGGATAATAGGGAATAAAGCCGATGCCATTGGCTTCGCAATAATCGACGACATCGTCGCTGTCCCGATCGGCCAGGTTGTAGCTGTTCTGCACCGTGGCGACGCGGAAGACCTGCGAGGCCGCCTTGATCTGGGCCACCGACACTTCTGACAATCCGGCATGGCGGATAACGCCGTCGTCCAAAAGCTGCTTCACCGCGCCGAATTGCTCGGCGCGCGGCACATGCGGGTCGATGCGATGCAATTGCCACAGCCCGATCTGGTCTACCCCCAACTGGCGGCGGCTTTTATGGGCCTGGGCGATCAGGTGTTCGGGCCGGCAGTTGACATGCCACATATTCGGGCCGCTACGGGTGAAGCCGGCCTTGGTGGCAATCAACAATCCGTCATAAGGATGCAGCGCCTCGCGGATAAGCTGTTCGGAGACATCCGGGCCGTAGGAATCGGCGGTGTCGATGAAATTTATTCCCAGCTCGGGAAGCCGTTTCAGCACCGCCAAGGCTTCCGCCTTGTCACGCGGCGGACCCCAAACACCACGACCGGTGATCTGCATGGCGCCGAAGCCCAGCCGGTTGACCGTGATCTCGCCACCGATCTGGAATGTCGACATGGGGACTCCTGTCACGAGTTGAGGCCGCGCGGCTCCTTGATCACCTGGCGGGTGGGCCAGGTGCGCGGCGTGTGACCGCTGATCTCGGTGCCGGCCTCATGGCTGAAACGCGCATTCCAGATCGTGGCACTGAGCGATATCAGGGCCACCGTCCAGAAGGCGGCGGTGAAATCGACAAATTGCGGCAGATGGTGGCCGCGCAACACCATCGCGCCTTGAAGCGCCGCCGCGCCGGCGCAGATACCCATGGACAACATCAGTTGCTGGAAGGTGGTGTAGAAACTGGTGGCGGACCCCATCCGATCCTGCTCGATCTCGTCATAGGCGATGGTGTTGTAGCCGGTGAACTGGATGGACATGAAAAAGCCGCTGAGCACCATCCAGCCGAACATCAACGGCAGAGGCCAGCCGGGACGGAACAGGCCGCAGACGGCATAGCCGGCGCTGGCGAACAAGCCATTGATCATCAGCGTGTCGCGAAAGCCGAAGCGGCGCAGCAATTTCGGCGCTATCGGCTTGGCGGTGATGGAGCCCAAAGCCGTGGCCAGGGTCATCAGACCCGATTGGGCAGCGGAGAGGCCAAAACCCAGCTGCATCATCAGGGGCAGCAGATAGGGATGCGCGCCCTGGGTCAGGCGGGTGATGGCACCGGCAATCACCGAGGTTCCGAAAGTCGGGATCCGCATCAGCGAAATGTCGAGGATGGGATCGCGCGCGGTGCGGGCGTGATAGATATAGAGCGCACCCAATATCGCACCCATTGCCAGGAAGGACAGCGCCAGGCGCGTCTCGCCTTCATGGCTGATCAACTCGAAACCGAACAGAAGCAGTCCCAAGGACAGGCTGGAATAGAAGATGCCTCGGAAGTCGGTCTTCTCCGGGACCTCGCCCCGGTCGTTTGCGATGAACAGGCTGACCAACACGATGCCGATCAGGCCGATGGGCACATTGAGATAGAAGATCCAGCGCCACGAATGCAGATAGGTGACAATGAAGCCGCCCACCGGCGGTCCCAGGATCGGTCCCACCACGGCCGGAATCAACACCCAGCTGGTGGCCTGGATCAGGTCCCGCTTTTCCACATTGCGCATCAAGACCAGGCGGCCCACCGGCATCATCAATGCCCCGCCGATGCCTTCAAAGAAGCGCGCGATCACCAGGAAGGCGACATTGGGCGCATTGGCGCAGGAAATGGCCCCCAGCAGAAAGATGACGATGGCCGTGCGAAACACGGTGCGCGCCCCAAAACGGTCGGCGATGCGCCCCGAGACTGGAATAAATACCGCAAGGCTGATCAGGTAGGAGGTCAGGGCGATCGACAGGCTGGGGGCGGAAACCCCCAGTTCCCGCGCCATGCTGGGCAAGGCCGTGGCCAAGACCGTGCCGTCCAGCTGCTCCATGAACATGGCTGCGCCGACAATCAGGGCGATGGTGCGAAAATGGGGTTTCCCGGCGGGGGACATGATATGTTCCGTTTAGGCCCGGTGCGGAAAGTGTGCAAGGGCGGGATTCTTAAGGGAATCCATAGCCATTTCACGGCCTTCCGCCGCCCATTATAAAGCCGGCATGAGCTTACAGGCCTTATATGAAGAAGCCCTTGGCAGCCACAAGCGGGGCGACCTGCCGGCTGCCGAAAGCCTTTATCGCCAGGTCCTGGCGGCGGCGCCGCAGAGCTTTTCCGCCCGCCACATGCTGGGCGTGCTGCGTGCCCAGCAGGGCGCCATCTCCGAAGCCCTGGATCTGCTGGAGACCGCAGTGAGGCAGAAGCCGGATGCCCATGACGCCCAGTTCAATTACGGCAATGTCTTGAAAAAGGCAGGCCGGACCGAGGAGGCGCTGACCGCCTTTGACCGGGCCTTGGAACGCAAGCCCGATTATGCGGCCGCCCGGGCCGGGCGCGCCGAGTTGCTGAACATCCGGGGCAATGGCTTGCGCGATCGCGGGCTCTTTGCCGAGGCATTGGCCTGTTACGAACGCGCGCTGATGGATGCCCCGCGCTCTGGCGATGGCTTGAACAATCGCGCCGTGGCGCTTTGGAGCATGGGCCGCTTCGAGGATGCGTTGACGGGGTTCGACGCGGCGCTGGCGGCAAATCCTCGCTATGCCGAGGCCCATTACAACCGGGGCAATGCGCTGCGAGACCTGGCCAGGCTGGATGAGGCGATGGCAAGCTATGACCGCGCCATTGCCGTCGATCCCGCTTTCGCCCGGGCCCATAGCAATAAGGGCTTTTGCGCCCTGCTCCAGGGCGATTTTGCGCAAGGCCTGCCCTTGTATGAATGGCGCAAGCGGCTGAACCCGCCGATCGAATCCCGCCTCTATGCCCAGCCTTTGTGGACCGGCCGCGAAGACATCAGCGGCAAGACGATCTTTGCCTATGTCGAGCAGGGGTTGGGCGACACGATTCAATTCTATCGCTTTGTCACGCCACTGCTGGAGCGCGGCGCCCGAGTCGTTCTCTCGGTTCAAGACAGCCTGTTGCGCCTGTTGGAGAACGCCGTCCCAAGAGTGGCGCTGGTCGATAGCAGGACCGTTCCCGCCGGCTTCGACTATCATGTCCCGCTGATGAGCCTGCCTTTGGCGCTGGGATTGAGACTTGATTCGATTCCCCGCTCCCGGCCCTATCTGCGAACGGAGCCTGAACGGGTGGCGCGGTGGCGCGCCCGGATCGGCGAACCAGGCTTTAAAATCGGGATTTCCTGGCAGGGCGCGCGGACTGGGATCATGACGCGCGCCATGCCCTTGTCTTGTTTTGAGAGAATTTCGCGCCTTAAGGACGTGCGGCTGATCAGCTTGCAAAAAGGCTTTGGCACCGAGCAGTTGAACAGCTTGCCGCGCGTGGAACGTCTGGGCGAGGACTTCGATGCCGGACCGGATTGCTTCCTGGACAGCGCGGCGGTGCTGGAAAGCCTGGACCTGGTCATCACCCTGGATTCGGCGCTTGCACATCTCGCAGGCGCGATGGGGCGGCGCGTTTGGGTGGCGCTGAAGCGGGTCCCGGATTGGCGCTGGCTCCTGGAACGGGGTGACAGTCCCTGGTATCCCAGCATGCGATTGTTCCGGCAGAAATCGGAAGGCGATTGGGCCTCGCCGTTCGCGGATATGGAAGCTGAGCTGCGCCGATGACCGAACCAATCGCGGCCATTCCCCAGGTGCCGCTTTCCTGGGGCGAAGTGATCGACAAGATCACCATTCTGGAAATCAAGCTGACGCGCCTTGGCAGTGAAGAGGCCCGGGGCAATGCCTGCAAGGAGCTGGAGCTGTTGCGGAAGGTTGCCGCCCCCGTCCTGGCCCGCCAGGACCTTTGCGCCTTGGCGGCAAAGCTCAAAACATTGAACGAAGCTTTATGGGATGTCGAAGACCGGATCCGCGATCACGAACGCGCCGGGATTTTCGATGCCGCCTTCATCGCGCTGGCGCGGTCGGTTTATCGCCACAATGACGAGCGCGGACGCATCAAACGGGACATCAGCCTGGCACTGGGGTCGGGATTGATCGAAGAAAAAAGCTACCGGCCCTATTAGGCAGGAAGAAAGAGCCCCGGCGATGCCGGGGCTCTTTGCAATCCTTAATAGCCATATCCGTAATAGCCATAGGCCGGGGGCGGCGGAGGCGGCGGGGGTGGGCCATATTCATAGCGGTCATAGTAACGGTCGTGCGACGAAGCCGCGGCTATGGCGCCCAGGGCAAACAAGCCGACGCCCAAGCCGACCAGAGCTCCGGTGTTGTCATGGCCATGCCAGCCGCGGCCATAGCCCTCATGGAATCCGCCATGGCGGTAGGGCTGCGCGGAAGCCGCGGTGGCACCCAGCAGCGACAGAGCCAATGTGCCGGCAGTCAGTGCGCTAATCAGGCGTTTCATGTTTTTGGTCCTTTCTGAGCGGCGCGAAACCCGCGTCGTTGGCGTGAACCATGACAGGGCATCCATGAATGCGATCTGAGGCCGACATTTATCTGGCGTTCATACCTAACCACCTGAAAATACAAAGAAAAAGGGCTCCCGTTGCCGGAAGCCCCAATTCTTGACGCATCGCGCGCAGCTTAATTGTTGAAGCGCACGCCAATGCGGTACATGCGGCCAATCACGTCATACAGACGGTTGTTGGCGTTCTGCTCGCCAATATCCGGCGGACGGGTGTTGGCGATATTGTCGATCTTGCCATAGATCTGGGCCCGGTCGCTGACGTTCCAGTTCGCGCCAACATCCAGGTACATGATCGAATCCACCTTGTTGAAGTTGATGGTGGGGGTCTGGACCGTCGAAACCGGGCAGGTGCCGGGGGCGCAGACCAGGGCGTTGCGGTTGGTGAACACGCCGCCCGAATCCCAACGCTCCGTCAGGTCGAAGCCCCAGACATCGTTCTGATAGCTCTGGGTTTCCTGCAGCTTCCAGTTCAACACGTTGAAGTTGGTATTGTACTGGCTGCTGCCGCCGGCCCCGCCAGCGCCACCCGCCTGCCCGCCCAAGCTGCCGGCGAGTTCCACATTCCGCTGAGTACCGGGAATACCAGAGTCAACGATGAACTTGCTGACATGGGTGACCAAGGACCGCAGCACGAAGGTGCCGGGGACGTCATATTCCTGCAGATCGAACTGATAGCTCGACTCCAGGTCAAAGCCATCGGTTATCTGGCTGGCAAAGTTGAAGGCCTTGGAGGCGACCACCTGCAAAGAGTTGGGGTCGGTCACGCGGCCAGTGACACTCACCGACTGAGGCTGACCATTGGCGGTGGTGATGGCGTCCTGCTGACAGAAGGTTGCCGCGCTCGCCAGGCCTTGAGTCTGGTTATAGAAGCACAGATCTTCAACCGTCTGCGGGCTCAGGGACACGATCGAGCCCTTTACGCCGATCCGCCAATAGTCGATCGAGGTCTGGAAGCCGGGGAGGAAGTCCGGCTGCCACACAAAACCGACCTGCGTGGTCTGCGCCCTTTCCGGCTTCAACAATGTATTGCCTTCGTTCAACTGACGAACCTGCTGGTTGGTGCAGTTGGACTGGTTCGCAAACACGCAGAAGTCATTGGTGACGCCCCCGTTCAAGCCCGATGGCGGGAAGAACAGTTCCGACAGGTTGGGCGCGCGGATGTCGCGAGACTGGAGGGCGCGGAAGGTCACACCCGGAAGAGGTGTATTCCACACCAGACCGACCTTCCAGGTATTGGCGTCACCTGCCGTGCTGTACCGCGCGTGGCGGCCGGCCATGGTCAGGTCCGCCTTGCCCCAGAAGGAGTCATTCAGCAGCGGAACGCCCATTTCCAGGAACACTTCGTTCACATGGAACGTACCGGCACCATTGTGATAGTTGCCCGCGTTCCAGGCGCCGAAGGTGCCGGTGCAGTCGATGAACGGATCGGTGCAGGGCTCATTGGCAGTCGCCGGCGTCGAAGCCGAGATGCCGGCCGAATAGGGGTCGGCACGCTGGCTGAAATGCTCCTCGCGATATTCATAACCGGTTGCGATTGACACCGGACCGGCCCAATCATCGATCGGCGACCCGTTGAGGGCGAAGCTGAAAGCTTCCTGGCGCTGGGTCATGATCGCCGACGGTCCAACGGTGGTGCCGCCGGGGCCGTTCTGGCCGTCGAAATAGGCGATCTGGCCGGGCGTCAGGGCTTGGCCGCCGAAGGGGTTGAAGGGCACGCAGCCAAAGGACTGGGCAATGGTGTTGCGGCAGACGATCTGCCCGCTGGCATTGTACACCGCATCCTGCGCCAGATTGAACCGGCTGGTCGCGCCGCTGTTGCTGGTGCCGGACAGGGCTGGGGTACCGTTGGCATTGGGGTTAAACGCGGCGCCCGACAGCGGCATGTTGTAGATCTTGATGCTGGTATCGGTTTCGCCGTGGGTGAAATAGGAATCCCAGCGCCAGGTCTTGCCCAGGAAATCGAACGTACCGTCGCCGCCAACCGCATAGCGGCGCAAGGTGCGAGTCAGGAACATCAACTGGTCGGTGGGAATGTTGGCCCAGTCCGAACCGTAGGTGAAGGTCTGCGCGAACGGATTGGCAGCGCCGGCCGTACCCGCCAGCGCGATGCTCGCCGCGGTGGGAGGAACGGGAACCGTAGACGTTCCCGGCGACGCGGTGGGGCTTCTGTTGGTTTCGTTGGCCGTCGCGACTGCGGAACCGCAAGCGGCGGCAAAAGCACCCGACGAGGCCCCGCTGACGCCGAACGCGGTGCCGCCGAAGGTCTGGTACAAATATGCGTTGTCGCAACGCATCGTCATGCCGTTCTTGGAAGAGTTGCCCTGGGCCGGGATATTCTCGGTACGGGCCAGGCCGTAGGTGAGGGTGGCATACACTTCCGTGCTCGGCGTCAGGTCATAGGACACGCGGGCATAGAGGCTGCCGCGGGTCAGCGGATCGTAAAGGCCCTGGGTGAACTGCTTGGAGTCATTCTGATCGCCAGGATGGGACGGGGTGCCTACGCAGCTGCTGCCGATAGCGCCGCCAAGCCCATTGGCGGCAGTCTTGAAGCAGTTGCCCGCAAGATCATAAGGCAAGGGCCGGCCATTGGAGTCGAACGTGGTGAAAGCCAGCGGACCCGATTGGATAAGGCCATAGGCCGCAGACTGGGTCGGCTGGGTGATGGCGACATAGTTGTAGCGCGGCATGCCGGCCGGCGCTGAACCGTTGCCGGTATCAGCGGAATAGGACACGACGCCCGATTGGCGGGCCAGGGTGCGGCCGCCGATGTTGGGCTGGGCCGAGTGCTGCTGGGCCACCGGATAACGCGGCAACAGGCCGTCGTTATAGTTATACTCGCCAGCGATTTCGAAATGGCCGCGTCCACCGGCAAAGGCTGTACCCGCAGCTGCCTGGAGCACCACGTTGCCGGAGTCGCCATAGGTCGAGATACCGGCTGACCCATTCATCTTGAAGCCTTCGAACTTTTTCTCAGTAATGAAGTTGACCACGCCCGCGACAGCGTCCGAGCCCCAGGAGGCCGAAGCCCCGCCGGTCACCACGTCAACGCGCTGGATCAACATCTGCGGCATCTGGCTGACATCGACGACGCCGTTGAAGTTGCCCCCCACGACGCGCTCGCCGTCCATCAGGGTGAGCGTACGCAGAGGCGATAGGCCGCGCAGGCCCAGCGCCGAGATGCCGATCAGGCCCGTGGTGGTCGAACCATTGTTATAACCAACGCCGGTGGAGCCCTGCAGGGCCGGGAGCTGGGTGATGGCATCGAAGACGTTCGGCTTGGCCTGGGCCTGCAGGTCGGCCGCGCTGACCACCGTGGTTGGGGTAGGGGCGTCAAAACCGGCATTTTGCAGGCGAGTAGACGAGACAACGACCTGTTCGACACCTTCCTGTGCCAGAGCGGCTCCGGCGCTGAGTGCCAGAATGGCCGCGCCACCGGCAAGGCGCACGCGTGTCTTGGTCAAACCATAATGCATATCTAATGATCCCCTGGGCGGTTGTTCTAACGGCGAAATGCCAAAGCTCGGGGGGGATAGCAGAGGGGTGAGTCTCTTATCGAGAAAATTATGGCCACGCGCTGCGTCTTCGTCGCTGAAAGTCACATAATTGCAACGCTTTTTTCTGCGTCGCAGCATTTCATAAATAAGCCGCAGAAACATTTGCTTGCCGGCAATATTGGCTCCACTTTATTGCCATGCACGTTTCCGTGAGATATGCGTTAGCGAGGGTTGGACCTCGCCGTTGGCGGCATGGCGCGAGAGCAGGTCAACCCTTCGAATCAAGCGCGCAATCCACCTCGCACCCTCTCCCGTCCTAGCGGGGGAAATGCTCAAACCCGCTTGCAGGCCAAACCGCCTTGCTGTCTAGAACAGCCATGGATCCACGGGCCCTCCTCAGCCAGGCAATCGCGTTCCACCAGACCGGCAGGCTGGCCGATGCCGAACGGCTGTATCGGCAATTGATGGCGGTGAATCCGGGCGAAGCGGCGGCCCCTCATATGCTGGGGGTGGTACGGGCCCAACAGGGACGCAACAGCGAAGCGCTGGAATTGATGGGGACCGCGCTGGCGCTCAAACCCGAGGCGCCGGAAATCCTGTCCAATTACGGCAACGTGCTGAAGGCCCAGGGGCGATTCCAAGAAGCGCTGGCAAGCTATGACAAGGCCCTGAGCATCAAGCCGGACTATCCCGCCACCTGGAACAAGCGCGCGCTGGTGTTGCGTGATTTGGGACGTCTTGCGGAAGCGCTGGAAAGTGCCGGCAAAGCCCTGTCGATCCAGGCCAACCCTATCGAGGCGCTGAATACCTACGGCATCGTGCTGGCGGATCTCGGCCGGCCGCAAGAGGCATTGGCGCATTATGACAGGGCTTTGACGCTGGCGCCCGCCTTTCCCGACGCGCTCAACAACCGCGCCCTGACGCTGAGAAACCTCAAGCAGCTCGAGGACGCCCTGGCCAGCGTCGAGCAGGCCTTGACATCGCAGGGCGATTTTGCCGAAGCCTGGAACAATCGCGGCGTCATCCTGTTCGATTTGAAGCGCATGGGCGAGGCGCTGCAGAGCTATGACCAGGCGCTGGTACTGAGACCCGGCTATGCGGATGCCTATAACAACCGCGCCGCGGCGCTTTTCGGCCTCAGGCGTTTCCCGGAGTCCCTGGCGGATTGCGACCGCGCCCTGGCGCTCCAGGGGCGCTTTGCCGATGCACTTTATAACAGGGGCAACGCGCTGTCCGAGTTGAACCGGCCGCAAGAGGCACTCTCAAGTTACGAACAGGCGCTGGCGATCGATCCCGACCATCCCAATGCCCTGAGCGGTTTGGCCAATGCCGCCATGACGATCGGCGATTGGACGCGCACGGCGCACCTCGCCGAGCAGTTGAAAGCCGATGTGCTCGAGAACAAATCCCACATCCAGCCTTTCGTGCTGATGGGTTATGTGGACGATAACGAACTTCAGCTGCGCTGCTCGCAAAACTATGTGCGACAGTCCGGACCCGGCGCGCTTGCGCCCTGGTGGCAAGGCGAGGCGTATGGTCACGACAAAATCCGCCTCGCTTATCTTTCCGCCGATTTTCATGAGCATGTCACCGCCGGCCTCTTGGCGGAGATGTTCGAGCGGCACGACCGGGAACGCTTTGAAATCACCGCCGTATCTTTCGGTCCCGATGACGCAAGTGCGATGCGGGCAAGGCTTATCCAGGCTTTTGACCGCTTCCACGATGCCCGCCAGCAAAGCGATCGCGACGTGGCGGCGTTGCTGCGCGCGTGGGAAATCGACATCGCCATCGACCTGGGCAGCTATACCAGCGGCGCACGGCCCTGGGTGCTGGCCCATCGACCTGCCCCGGTGCAGGCAAAGTATATGGGCTATCCCGGCACTTCGGGCAGCGATTTCATCGATTATCTCATCGCCGATCGCATGGCGGTACCGGAAGACCAGCAGCGTTTTTTCAGCGAAAAGATCATCGCCCTGCCGGACACGCTGTGGGTCACCGATACCAGGCGCACCCTGACCCAGGCTCCCAGCCGTGGTGAAGTCGGCCTGCCCGAACAAGGATTTGTCTTTTGCTGCTTCAACCACAATTGGAAGATCACGCCGCCGGTTTTCGACATCTGGATGCGGCTGTTGGGGAAGGTGGAAGGGAGCACGCTGTGGCTGCTGGAAGGCAATGCCACCATCCGGGGCAATCTGTGCCGCGAAGCCGAGGCACGTGGCATTGATGAAAGCCGGCTGGTCTTTGCCGGCCGCACCTCATCCGAAAAGCATCTGGCGCGCCACCAACTGGCGGACTTGTTCCTGGATACCCTGCCCTACAATGCGCACACCACCGCCAGCGATGCCTTGTGGGCGGGATTGCCGGTGATCACCACGCCGGGCCGCTCCTTTCCCGCCCGCGTTGCCGCCAGTATCCTGAAGGCTGCCGGCCTGTCCGAATTGATCGCGCGGGATCTTGAACAGTATGAAGCCCTGGCGCTGACGTTGGCGCGCAATCCTGCGGCTCTGGCGGTGATCCGCAAAAAATTGCTGGCATCCAAGGACAGCATGGCGCTTTTCGACACGGCCCGCTTCACCCGCAATCTGGAGGCGGCCTTTGTCACCATGCTGGGTGGCCAAGCTGGACGAGCTTACGGGTAGGGCATGAGCGGCTCCTTCTCGCCCATCCACCTCTCTGTCGCGGCGCCCGCTTATAATGAGGCAGCGGGCATCGAAACCGTTATCGCCAACTGGCAAGGATTTCTTTCGGTGCAGCCGGATCTCTCCTCCTACGAGATCGTGATTTGCGATGACGGCAGCACCGACGGCACCGGCGATATCCTGGACCGCCTGACACTGTCCTGCCCACAGCTGCGCCCGCTGCACTTTGCCAAGAACCAGGGCGCGGCCGCCGCGTTGAACGCCGCCATTGCCGCCACCAAAGGCGAATGGGTGCTGTTGATCGACAGCGACGGCCAATTCGCCATCGAAAACCTGCCCGACATGCTGGGGGCGGTACGCCGCTCGGGTGCCAAGGCCGCCATCGGTATTCGCCGGAAAAAGGATTCGGCTTTTGCCCAGTTCGGCAGCCGGGCCAGTGGGCTGGTGTGCAATTTGGTCCATGGCAGCCGGATGCGGGATTTCAATTCCGCCTTTAAGCTGGTGTGGGGGCCGACCCTGCGCGGCCTGGGGCTGGAAGCCAAGGGTATGAACTATTCCACTGAGGTGACATCGCGGCTGTTGGAGCGCGGCATCGTGCCGGTCGAGGTCGCGATCGAGCACCGTCCCCGCATGGCCGGAACCAGCCACATGAAGCTTCTGCGCGGCGCGCTGCATCGCTTCTTGTTCGTCTGCTACGTCGCCTTGCGCCAATTGCTGCTGCGGCTGGGCATTCTTACGCGGCGCTCAGCATGAGCACCGCAGTCCGTATCGCCCTGTTCTGCGGGGGCCGGGGCAGCGCCACCATCATCCGCGCCCTGTTGCGCCGCAACGATGTGGACTTGACTCTCCTGGTTAATGCTTATGACGACGGCCTGTCGACCGGAAACCTGCGCAATTTCATTCCCGGCATGCTGGGACCATCGGACTTCCGCAAGAATCTTTCTTATCTGTTCGGCAATTACTCCCAGTCGCAATATGCGCTGAAAAGCCTGATGGAATACCGCCTGCCGGGCGAGACGGAAGACCTGCGGCGCTTTGCCGAAGCTGGCGATCTTTCCGCTTTCCAAGAGCCGGTGAAAAACTGGTTCACCCAATTGGTGCCACAGACTTCGAACCGGATGCGCGCCCTGCTGGCGCGTTTCTGCGCCCATGCGGCGGGGCGCGACTTCGACTATCGCGATTGTTCGCTGGGCAATCTGGTCTTTGCCGGTGCCTATCTGGAGAAGGATAACGACTTCAATGCCGCGGCCGCCGCGGTGGCGGAGCTGGTCGGCACCAGGGCCCGGTTGCTGAATGTCGGCGAACAGCAGAACCGCGTTCTGGTGGGACTGAAGCAGGACGGCACTTTGCTGGCCAGCGAAGCGGCGATCGTGGGTGCGCAATCGGCTAGCCCCATCACCGCACTCTATTTGCTGGAACAACCCTTGACCGCCGGGGAAGTGACGGATCTGGCGGCCGTGGATCGCGCGGCCAGGGAAAGCTTCCTGGCGGCGCGCGATGCCGTGCCCCAATTGTCCAAGGCCGCCGCGGAGGCGCTGGCGGGTGCCGACATTATTCTTTACGGCCCCGGCACCCAGCATTCCTCGCTGTTTCCCAGCTATCGCATCGCCCGCGCCGCCCTTGCCGCAAGTCCGGCCCTGGTCAAGGCCTTGGTGATGAATCTGGAAAGCGATCACGACATCCAGGGGCTGGCGGCGAGCGATATCGCAGAATGCGCGCGCACCTATGGCGCGCCTGTGACTCACATTCTCCTGCAGGAAGGCACGGCCCTTGCGCCCGGACTCTTGACCGGTGAAAGCTGGCGCGACGCAACGGTGGTGCGCGGGTCATTTTCCACGCCCATACGGCCGCATGTCCATAATGGCAATGCGGTGGCCCAATGCGTGCTGGGGCTGTTGGCACAGCGCAGGAGCGCCAGTATAGGAATTAGCGTGGAGATCTTCGCCGATATCCTGGGTCGGTCCGTCGCCAGCGAGGAGCTGGTCGAGGAATTCCTGGAAAGCGACTGGGGCGAGGCCAGCGCCCATCTCACGCTCAATCGCGTGGCGGTACAGCAAGCTCCCATAACCGTTTCCAACTTTTCCGGGCTTTTTCCGGAAAGCGCCTATTTTCGTGCCTGGCTCGGGAGCGGAACATCCGATTATCTGGTGCTGATGACCGGCGATGGCGCCTATCGCTTTGCCGATGTGCAGGCCATTCTGCATCTGCTGGAACAGCAACAGTCGCTTGGCGGCGTGTTCGGCTCGCGCACCCAGAGCCGGCGGCAATTCATCACCTCCATCCGCGCCGCCTATGGCGAGAATCGGTTGCTTTATGGGCTGGGCAAGATGGCAGCCTTCTTCCTCAGCACGCTCTTCTATTTGCGCACCGGGGTGATCTTTTCCGATCCCTTGACGGGTTTGCGTGTGTTCCGCCGGGAAGCACTGGTGGGGTTGCCCGAAATCACAGGCGACGCGCCGCTCGCATTGGTCCGCCAGCTGATCCACAAGGGCATTGAAGTGGCGGAACTGCCGGTGCTCTATCGCACTTTCTCAGGCTTCACCGATCCGAACTGGCGCATGCGGCGCGGATTGCGCAATCTGGCCGCGCTGTTCTGATGCGGATTTGCGCCGTCATACCGGCCGCGGGCCGAGGAAGCCGGTTGGGCATTGCCCAGCCCAAAATTCTTGCGCCGCTGAACGCACGGGACACCGTCTGGTCCGTCCTGCATGCCAAGCTCGCCCCGCTGGTGGAACACATCCATCTGGTGCTGTCGCCGGAAGGCGCAGCGGATTTTCCGGCGCTGCCGGCAGGCGTCACGCGCAGTATCCAGCCTGAGCCAACCGGCATGGGCGATGCGATCTTCGCGGCGCGCCCGTTCTGGAAGAATTTCGACGCTATCCTGGTTGTGTGGGGCGATCAGGTGTTCGTCTCGGGAGATACGCTGCGCCGTACTTTGGCTGCGTTGATCTCGCGGGAACACCAGGCGGTACTGCCCGTCACGCGCATGGCCGCTCCCTATGTCGAATATGTCTTTGGCGGCAAAAGGCTGACCAAGGTCCTGCAAAGCCGGGAAGGCGACCAGACCACGCCCAACGGCTTTTCGGATGTGGGGACGTTCCTGCTCGCCACCCAGGGCCTGGCGGCCGCCTGGAATGATTATTTGTCGAAAAGCGCACGTGGCGACCGGACGGGCGAGATCAACTTCCTGCCCTTTCTGCCCTTTCTGTCGGCGCGGGGCTGGACGACGACGCCATTGGAGGTTGCCGATCCGACGGAAGCCCGCGGCATCAACACGCCGGAGGATCTTTCCTTTTTCCGGGAGCGGTATAAGGACGCCCCATGACAAAGCTGCTGGTGACGGGCGGCGCCGGATTCATCGGCAGCCATCTTTGCGAAGGCCTTTTGGCGCGCGGCCATCAGGTGCGGGTGCTGGATAATCTGGTCTATGGCCGGCGCGATGATCTGCCGGCGGGCGTCGAATTCATCCAGGGCGACATTCGCGATCCCGCCACCTGCCGGCGTGCCGCCGACGGCATGGAAGGAATTTTCCATTGCGCCGCCATGTCGAGATCGGGGCCGTCGCAAGACCAGATCGACGTCTGCACCCAATCCAACATCACCGGCACCCAGAATATGCTGCTGGCGGCGCGCGACGCCGGCGTGCAACGCTTTATCTATAGCGGGTCCTCGACTTATTACGGCAACCGCGCGGTGCCGCACCGCGAAGGCGTTTCCCCCGACCTGCTCAACATCTACGGCCTGACCAAGAAGGTGGGCGAGGATTATTGCCTTCTGTTCGCCAAGAATTTCGGCCTGGATTGCGTGGTACTGCGCTATTTCAACGTCTATGGCCCTCGCCAGCCTGAAACGGGGGCCTACGCCCTGGTGCTGGGAATCTTCCTCCACCGCCTTGCCGAAGGCAAAGCCCTGGAAATCCATGGCGACGGCCGGCAGCGGCGCGACTTCGTGCATGTGCGCGACGTGGTGGCGGCGAATATCCTGGCCTATGAACGCGCCGGAGACGAAGGCGTGCGCGGCGAAATCTTCAATGTCGGCAGCGGCGAAAGCCTTTCGGTCAAAGAACTGGCGGATAGGATTTCGTCGAGCCAAGTCCATACCGCGGCGCGCAAGGGCGATGCGGCGGCCACCCTTGCGGACATCTCCAAGATCAAGACCCGGCTGGGCTGGTCGCCGGAGATTTCTTTTGCCGATGGCCTCAAGGAATTGATAACGCTCACCAAGTGAGCGTTTTGCAAGGCTTTGCCGCTGTAGCCATCTTGATGTCTTGCCGTTATCCTGCCGCAATAAAAGACAACGCTAAGGCCGCCCGGAGGCGGCCTGACAATCAAATAAGGAATGACCATGCGCCGCCCACTCCTGTTGCTTTCCGCTGCCGCCGCTTTGATCGCCGCCGTGCCGCATCTGGCGGGCGCGCAAAGCGCGCCCAAGCCCGCGCTTTACACCTCCGACCAGGCCACGGCCGGGGCCGCGGTCTATTCCCAGGCCTGCGCCGCTTGCCATGGCGCGCAGCTCGAAGGCGTGGCGGCGCCCGCCTTGAAAGGCTCGAACTTTGGCGAGATGGCCACCGCGCAGGGCCTGACGGTGGATGCGCTGCTGGACGTGATCGCCAACACCATGCCGCAATCCGATCCCGGCTCGCTCAAGCCGGATGACTATGCCGCCGTGACCGCCTATATCCTGCAGCAGAATGGCTATCCCGCCGGCAGCACGGCGCTTGCCAAAGGCGCCGCCGGGCTGAAAGACGCCAAGGTCACGCCCTAGGCCTGAATTCGCGGAGCGTATCATGAGGAATTCCGCTATCGCATTGTTGGCGGCGGCATGCTTTGGCCTGAGCGGCGGCGCTTTGGGGCAAACCCCCCAACCGGTGGGTAGCGCGGGCGAGGCGGCGGCCCCGATCGGTGGCCGGGCGACGGAGGGGATCAATCCCATCCTGCTGGGCTCGAACCCCGCCAATCCCGGCTCGTTTCAAATGCAGCCGGTCACCCAGAAGGTCGATATCAGCGACCGGATGATGTTGGACTCCGACCGCTCGGACGATTGGATCGTTCACGGCCGCACCTATGACAATCAGCGCTTCTCACCTTTCACCGATATCGACAAATCCAATGTGCGGCAGTTGCGGCCCACCGCCATCATCCAGACCGGCATCACCAAGACCAGCGAGATGACGCCGATCGAAGTGGATGGCGTGCTCTATCTGGAAACCGGCGATAACAACATTCAGGCCTATGACGCCATCACCGGCAAACAGCTCTGGGCCTATTCGCCCAAGCTCGGCTATTCCAACCTGTGCTGCGGGCAGCAATCGCGCGGCGTCGCGGTGGCCTATGGCAAGGTCTTTGCCGCCCAGCTCGACGGCCATGTCGTGGCGCTGGACGCGCGCACCGGCAAGCAGATCTGGGGGACGGAGCATGCCGATGCCCTGCCCCAGCCGGCCTATTTCTATTCCTTCACCATGGCGCCGATTGCCTTCAATGGCATGATCCTGGTGGGCAATGCCGGCGCGGAATGGCCGACGCGCGGCTTTCTGGAAGCGCTGGATGCCAATACCGGCAAGCTGGTGTGGCGCTTCAACACCACCGCCGCGCCGGACCAGCCCGGCGGCAAGAGTTGGAGCGGCGACAGCTGGAAATATGGCGGCGGCTCGGTGTGGAACACGCCCGCCATCGACGTGAAGAACAATCTCATCCTGTTCGCCACCGGCAATCCCAATCCCGACCTGGATGGCACCAGCCGCAAGGGCGACAATGCCTATACCGACTCCATCGTCGCCATCGACTCCCGCACCGGAAAGCTGAAATGGTGGTACCAGCAAGTCGCCCATGACGTGTGGGACTATGATGCCTGCGCGCCGGTGGTGCTGTTCGACACGGTCGATGAGCATGGCAAGGTGGTGCCGGCAGCGGCCGAGGCCGGCAAGGTCGGCAACGTCTTCATCGTCAACCGCCTGACTGGCAAGCTGATCCGCAAGTCGCCGCCCATTTCGACGGTCAATGAGAATTTCATGAAGCCGTTGTCGGCCAAGCCCCTGATCATCCTGCCCGGCAGCAAGGGCGGTGCCATGTGGTCGCCGCCGGCCTGGTCGCCGCAGACCCGCTATTTCTACACCATGGGCGTGAACGAGGCGCACGAGTTCGTCCTCAACCGCCCGTTGCCGGATGTCTACAAGCCCGGCACGCCCATCGCCGGCCAATATAGCGGCGGCAATATGGCGGTGAATCTCGACGCCCTGGCACCCAGCGGCACGTTCACCGCGGTCAATACCGACACCGGCGCGATCGCCTGGCAATATAAGTCCGACCGCCCCATGTATGGCGGTGTGCTGGCGACAGCGAGCGGGCTGGTGTTTGCCGGCGAGATGAACGGCGATTTCAACGCTTTTGACGCCAAGACGGGTGAGAAACTGTGGCACTATTCCTTGGGTTCCGGCGTCTGCACCCCGCCCATCACCTACAAGATAAAAGGCGTGCAGTACGTCGCGGTCGGCGCCAGCGGTTGTCATGGCGGCGAAATCCTGATGTACAATGACGGCCGCTCCACCTTTGGCGACGCATTTGCGATCTTCGCGCTGCCGGAAAAATAATTCCTGAAGATAATTCTGAAAAGTAAGAAGGCCGATCCATGGACCCTCAAATCAAAACGACGCTCGCAGGGATTTCCACCGCCACCATCACCACCGTGTTGCTCAAGAAGGGCTTGCGCAATGTCTGGTTGCGCGGCGCTTTCCCCAAGCAACCTGGCCAGACGCGGGTGGTGGGCACCGCTTTCACCTTGCGGTTCGTCCCGGCACGCGAAGACTTGGCGACACCGGCGAGCTGGGCCTCGCCCATCTCCACCCGGACCGCGATCGAGGCGATGGAGGAGGGCGTGATCGCGGTGGCGGACGCCATGGGCGTCACCGATGCCGGCATCTTCGGCGACATTCTTTGCGCCCGCATGGCCAAGCGCAGGGTCGGCGCCCTGATCACCGATGGCGTGATGCGCGACATGGAAGGCGTATTGGCCACCGGCCTTGCTGTCTGGTGCGCGGGCGCGGCGGCGCCGGCCTCTGTAGCCAGCCTCACTTTCGTCAATTGGCAGGAGCCGATCGCCTGCGGCGGGGTGGCGATTTTTCCGGGCGATACGATTGTCGCCGATGGCGACGGCGCGGTGGTGATCCCGCAAGCCATGCTGGCCGAGGTCGCGCAAATGGCCGCCGAACAGGAAGAGCAGGAAGCCTGGATCATCAACGAAGTGAATAACGGCATGCCGCTGCCCGGGCTTTATCCGCCGAATGAAGAGACCAAGGCGCGGTATGCCGCGTGGCGGAAGGAAAACAAGAAGTAGGTTCTGCGCTGAGCCCTTCGCTTACGCTCAGGGCGTTCGGCGCTCAAATCGATTCACTGAATCGATTTGTCAGGCTTCGCCGGCCGCGCCTCACTCCTTGATAAAATCCCGCAGCCTTCCATAACTCAACTCGATATGCCGCCGCATGGCCGCTTCGGCCTTCGTCCGATCGCGGACGCGGATAGCGGCGATAATGGCATTGTGCTCATGCACCGCTTCTTCCGCGATCTCGCTGCGAAAGCAGGAGCGGAAGATGTGGATATGGATATGCAACCGCGCCAGCGAATCCGCGATCAGGTGGTTCCCGGCCCCTTGCGCGATCAGGCGATGGAATTCGGTGTCCATGTCGGCAAAGGCATCGTGTGACGGCGCGCTCTCGCCACTTGCCAGGAGCTCAATTTCAGCCTCGCGCATCATCTCGGCCGCTTTGCGCGCCGCATGCGGTTCAATCAGCAACCGGAATTCAAACAGCTCATCCAACTGGGCGCGATTCATCCGCGGGCTGGTGGCATAGCCGGCCCAGTGGCGCTTGCTGACCAGCCCATTGGCTTCCAGCATGGACAGCGCCTCGCGGATCGGGGTCTGGGACACCCCCAATTCCCGCGCCAAGCTGTCGACCGAGACCCGGCTATCCGGCGGCAGCTTGAGCGACATGATGTCGGCCCGAATGCGGCGATAGACCTCCTCCGCCAGGCCCGAAGGCCGGACGATGGAACGGTCCATTTCAGGAGCGGCGCGCATCGGGAACTGGTTCTTTGAAATTGGGGGCACGGAAAAGCACGATTTGGCCATTGACCGGGCCCAGCATAACCCATACGGTCCGCCGATCCTATAGGATATTTGATCCGTGCTGGTCCCTGTCGAGGAAGTCCGCAAGCTGGCCGAGGGCATCCTGTTCGCCAATGGCGTGCCTGCCGACCATGCCCGGACCCAGGCGGGGCTGTTCATCGAAGCCGAGAGGCGGGCTATCCCCAGCCACGGGCTGCTCAGGCTTCGCCGGGTGATCGAACGCATCCATGCCGGTCTGTCGGTGCCCGGCGCCATTGGCAAACAGACCTGGACCGCGCGCAGCTTTCTCAGCGTCGACGGCGAACGCGGCCTGGGACCGGTGGTCGCCATGGCGGCGCTGGACGCCATCATCCCGCGCGCCCGCGAAGACGGCATCGCCATCGCCGCCATCCGCAACACCAATCATCTGGGTGCGCTGGCTTATTACGCGGAAGACGTGGCGACCAAGGGCCTGACCTGCATCGCGCTGACCATTTCCGAAGCGCTGGTGCACCCCTTTGGCGGCCGCAAGGCGATGATCGGCACCAATCCCATCGCCATCGGCGTGCCCTCCTCGCCCCATCCCATGGTGCTGGACATGGCCACCGGCCTGGTCTCCATGGGCAAGATTCACGACCATGCCAATCGCGGCGCGCCGATCCCGTTGGGTTGGGCACTGGACGAGAAGGGCGATCCCACCACCGATGCCTCGGCTGCCAAGAAAGGCGCCATCGCGCCCTTCGGCGGCGCCAAGGGCTATGCGCTTGGCATCGCCTTTGAAGTACTGGTGGCGAGCCTGGCGGCTTCGGCCATCGGCACCGACGTCAAAGGCACCTTGGATTCGGTGAATGTTTCCAACAAGGGCGATCTTTTCATCGTCATCGCCCCGCCGCATGCGGAAGCGGCCAAGGCATTGGTGACGGACTATCTCGACAGCATCCGCAACGCCGCGCCCGCCGATCCGGAACATCCCGTGCTGGCGCCGGGCGATCGCGCTCACAAGGTGCGGGCGCAATCGGAAAAGCGTGGCGTCTATCTCGACGATGGGCTATGGGCCGATCTGCAGAAGCTGGCGGTGGAATCGCGAAAGGAAAAAGCATCATGACTGGAATTTTCGGCGCCCTGCGCCTGCCCGCTTCGGTGATCTTCGGCTCCGGCCAACGCGCCGCCATCGGCTTGATGACGGCGCAGATCGGCAAGCGCGCCCTGATCTGCACCGATGCCCGCATGGGTGCCGATGCGCAATTCAAGCTGATTGTCGCCGACATCGAGGCCAATGGCGTCGAGACCAAGGTCTATGACCGCACCGAGGCCGATTTGCCGATGGCAGGCATTTCCGGCTGCGTCGCCGAATGCGCCGATTTCAACCCGGACGTGGTGCTGGGGATTGGCGGCGGCTCCTGCATGGACATGGCCAAATGCGTGGCGGTGCTGCTGCAGCATGGCGGTTCGTTGCGCGATTACTATGGCGAAAACAAAATTCCGGGACCGGTGGCGCCGGTGATCGCGGTGCCCACCACCTCCGGCACCGGCTCGGAAGTGACGCCGGTGGCGGTGGTCGCCGACACCGAGCGCGGCACCAAGGTGGGGATTTCCAGCCCCTATCTGATCCCGCGTGCGGCGGTGTGCGACCCGGAACTGACCCTGACCTGCCCACCTGGCCTCACCGCCGTCAGCGGCGCCGATGCCCTGACCCACGCTATCGAAAGCTACACCGCCGCGCACCGCGAGGTGACGCCGGAGCTGACAGTCAAGAATGTCTTCGTCGGCAAGAATGTGCTGAGCGATACCTTCGGCTTGCTGGCGTTGCAGAATATCTTCGGCGGCTTACGTACCGCCGTGAAAGACGGCAAGAACATCGAAGCGCGCGAGCAGATGATGCTGGCCTCGCTGGCGGCCGGCTGCGCCTTCGGCACCGCCGGCACGGCGGCGGCCCATGCCATCCAATATCCGGTGGGCAATGAAACCCACACCCCGCATGGCATGGGCGTGGCGCTGCTGATGCCCTATGTGATGGAGTTCAACCGCCCCAACTGCGTGGCGGCTTTTGCCCAAATCGGGCGCGCCATCGGTCTGGCCGGCACGGACGAAGAACTTTCCCACAGGCTGATCGACGAAGTCGCCAAACTGCTCAAGGATATCGGCATCCCGGTGACTTTGAAGGATCTGGGCTTGCCGGAAGACAAGCAAGACTGGACAGCGGAAGCAGCCATCGGCGCCGCCCGCCTGGTCAACAACAATCCCCGCAAGCTGGATGTGGATGCCCTGAGGGCGATCACCCGCGCCGCCTTCAGCGGCGACCGCGCCACGCTTGCTTCCTGAACCCCCATAGAGAGAACCATGACCAACACAGTCACCATTCCCGCCCCCAAGACCGGACCCAAGCCCTTCCCCATCCCCACCGATCTTTGGATCGGCGGCAAATGGGTGGAAGCTGCCGGCAAAAGGCGTGTCGATGTCTTCGATCCCTCGACCGGGAAAAAGATCACCGACGTTGCCGATTGCGATGCCAATGATGCCATGGCGGCTGTGGACGCCGCCGACAAGGCCGCCGCGGGCTGGGCCGCCACCACGCCGCGCCAGCGCGCCGAGATCCTGCGCAAATGCTATGAGAAGATCGTCGAGAATATCGAATGGCTGGCCTATCTGATCAGTCTGGAGAACGGCAAGGCGCTGCCCGACGCACGCAGCGAAGTGCTCTATGCCGCCGAATTCTACCGCTGGTATGCCGAGGAATGCTGCCATGTACTGGGCGAGGTCGCCATGGCGCCGGCCAGCGGCGCGCGCATCGTGGTGCAATACCAGCCCATGGGCATCGCGCTGTTGATCACGCCCTGGAACTATCCGGCGGCGATGGCGACCCGCAAGATCGCGCCCGCGCTGGCGGCCGGCTGCACCATTGTGCTCAAGCCCGCCACGGAGACGCCTCTCACCGCCTTTGCCGTCGCCCAGATCATGCATGACTGCGGCGTGCCGGCGGGCGTGGTGAATGTCGTCACCACCGCCAAGGCCAGCGCGCTGTCCAAGGCGGTGCTGCACGACCCCAGGGTGCGCAAGCTGTCTTTCACCGGCTCGACCCAGGTGGGCCGCGCTCTGCTGCATGAAGCAGCCGACCAGGTGATTTCCTGCGCCATGGAATTGGGCGGCAATGCCCCCTTCATCGTCTGCAAGGATGCCAATCTGGGCGACTCGCTGGATGGCGCCATGCTGGCCAAGATGCGCAACAGCGGCGAGGCCTGCACCGCCGCCAACCGCTTCTATGTCCACAAGGACGTCTACAAGCCTTTCAGCGACGGCATTGTCGATCGCATGTCCAAGATCAAGCTGGGCGAAGCGACCGACCCGGACTCCACCTTGGGCCCGATGGTGAACGAAAAATCCGTCGCGAAGATCGCCGAACTGGTGGACGACGCGGTGGCCAAAGGCGCCAAACTGCTCTTGGGCGGCCAGCGGCTCAACCGGCCCGGCTATTATTATCCGCCGACCGTGCTGTCGGATGTCCCCGACAATGCCGACATGATGAAGGAGGAGATATTCGGGCCTGTCGTGTCGCTGCAATCCTTTGAGGACGAAGCCGAAGCCATCCGCAAAGCCAATGACACCGAATTTGGCCTGGCGGCTTATGTCTACACCCAGGACCTCAAGCGCGGGTTGCAGATCTGCGAGAAGATCGAGTCCGGCATGCTCGGCCTCAATCGCGGGTTGATGTCGGATCCGGCGGCGCCGTTCGGCGGCGTCAAGCAGTCAGGCCTGGGCCGCGAAGGCTCGCACCATGGCCTGATCGAGTTCTGCGAAGTGAAGTATATATCGACCAACTGGTGACTCTACCCTCGGTGGGCGGGCGTCGTTACGCTGCCGCTAACGACCCCAGCCCATCCACCTTTGCCTCAACCAAAAGAAAAGTTGGATGGCCGGTTCAGGGCCGGCCATGGTGAGAGATTACGACGAACAGCTCACTTCCAGATCGCACATATTTGGCGGCGGCGGCGCGGCAAAAGCTTCGTCGCCGTCATGCTTTTCGAAGGGCGTGCGCAGAATGTTGAAGATGCGGTCCAGGACGGCGACATCGCGTTTGTCTTCCACGGCGCGGATGGCGGTTTCCGCCACCCAGTTGCGCAGCACGAATTTGGGATTGACCTGGTCCAGGCCCGACAGGTCTTCGCCTTCCGTGCGGGCGCGATAGCGTGCCAGCCATTCCTGCGCCTTTTGGTCCATCGCACCGAACAGCGCGATCCATGCCTTGTCTTCTCCCGTGAGCCCGCGGAACGTCAGCGTGTAATCGGCCCGTCCCATCGCCATCAGCGACAGCAGTTCGCCGATCATCCGGTCGTCGTCCTCCTCCTCGCGCACCAAACCGAGCTTGGCACGCATCAGGGCACGATATTTCGTGGCGAAATATTCCTCATAGCCGGTCAGTTTTTCCAGCAACACATCCGTGGGAATCAAATCCG
The DNA here is from genome assembly GCA_036270435.1 of Rhizomicrobium sp. Classification (GTDB taxonomy): domain Bacteria; phylum Pseudomonadota; class Alphaproteobacteria; order Micropepsales; family Micropepsaceae; genus Rhizomicrobium. The sequence goes on from DATBCP010000143.1 coordinate 27,258, forward strand.
AGACGGCCAGCGCCAGCGCCCGCAAGTTCCAATGCGCGATGGCCGGCTGGTTGATGAAGCTGTAGCGGCCCTGTTCGTCGCTATGGTTGCAGATGAATTGCGGGTCATAGGCATCCATGAAGCCATAGGGCCCATAATCGATGGTCAGACCCAGGATGGACATATTGTCGGTGTTCATCACACCATGGGAGAAGCCGACGGCCTGCCATTGGGCGATCATCTCCGCCGTGCGTTTCACCACCTCAACGAACCAGCCGGCATAATCGCCCGCATGTTCTGGGAAATACTCTGCGATCACATAATCGGCCAGCTGCCGCACTTCGTCCTTTTGGCCGCGATGGAAGAAATGTTCGAAATGGCCGAAGCGCACATGGCTTCGGGCCAGCCGTGCCAGCACTGCCCCCGGCTCGCGCATCTCCCGTCGGACAATTTCGTTGGTGGCGACAACCGCCAGCGCCCGGCTGGTGGGAATGCCCAGCGCGGCAACGGCCTCGCTGCCGAGATATTCGCGGATGGTGGAACGCATCACCGCGCGGCCGTCACCAAAACGGGAGTAGGGTGTCTTGCCCGAACCCTTGAGCTGGATATCCCACAACTCGCCCTTGCGGTTGCGTACCTGCCCGATCAACAACGCGCGTCCGTCTCCCAATTGCCCGGCCCATACCCCGAACTGGTGGCCGGAATAGACCATCGCCAAGGGCGAAAAGCCTTCCAGCGGCCGATGCCCGGCCATGACCTCGACAAAGCGCGGATCGTTGAACACGGTCGGATCCAAATCCAGCAATGTGGCCGCCGCCTCATTGGCATGGATCAGGCGTGGCGTAGCGCCAACCTTCTCCGCCGGCATCTTGGTGTAGAAATCCTCCGGCAGCCGGGCGTAGTGATTTTCAAGACTAAGGCCGAAGTCCGACATTGTTCCTGAGAGCGGTGCGTTTCACCGCCATGATACAATTTTCCAATTCGCCCAGGAACCGTGAACGGTCCTGTTTTCCAAAACCGGCATGATGGGTTTGCCCGCCGGGCGTCAGCTCGCGCAGATGTCGGCTGAGTTCCCGCATTCCAAGCGCCATGCCGATGCCGTCCTGCGTAAATGCCTTGCCATTGGGCGTCAGGACACGCACCCCTTTGTCCAGGCAACGCGCCGCCAAGGGAATATCGGCGGTGATGCAGATATCTCCGGTAGCAATGTGATCCACAATCCAGTTGTCGGCGGCATCCGCCCCTTCCGCCACAGTGACATGACACAAAAGCGGATTGGCCGAGGGACGCAAGCCACCGTTGCTGACGATGGTGACGGTCAGGCCATGCCGGATCGCGACCTTTTCGACTTCCGCCTTTACCGGGCAGGCATCGCCATCAACGAAGATTTGAGGCTGCGGGCCGGCGGTCAAGCCGCGCTTTCCCTCTTCCTATTGTCTTTCGCACGCTTCCAATGCGGCCGCGAACCATTGCGCTTCTTGGGGGCATGAGGATTGTGGCCCGTATCGGCGCGCTCGCCCTGCTGTGCGTGGCCGCCGCCCTTATGGCCGTGCGGTTTGCCATGTCCATGCGGCTTGCCGCCGTGCCCCCTATGATTATGGGAGTGCCCATGCGGCCGCCGCGGTTCGTCCATCTGGCGACGCTGCTCCTCGGTCAGTTCCGGCAATTCGTGCGGCACCACTTCGATCTTCAGGCGGATCAGTTTTTCTATGTCGCGCAGGAACGAGCGTTCGGAACCGTCGCAGAAACTGACGGCAATGCCTTCGCCGCCGGCCCGGGCGGTGCGGCCGATGCGATGCACATAGCTTTCCGGCTCATTGGGCATCTCGAAATTCACCACATGCGAAATGTCGTCGATGTCGATGCCGCGGGCGGCGATGTCGGTGGCCACCAGCACCCGCGCCTTGCCGCTGCGGAACATGTCCAGCGCACGTTGGCGGGCATTCTGCGATTTGTTGCCGTGAATGGCTTCCGCCACCACGCCGGTGCGCGACAGATGCTCGGAGACGCGATTGGCGCCATGTTTGGTGCGGGTGAAGACGATCACCCGGTTCATTGCCACATCCTTGAGCAATTCGCTCAGCAACTGGCGCTTCTGCGCTGCCGGCACGAAATACAGCTTCTGGGCGATGCGGTCGGCGGTCTTGCCCTGGGGCGCGATCTCGATCCGCTCCGGCTGGCGCAGCATGTCGTGGGTCAGCTTGACGATGTCGTCCGGCATGGTGGCGGAGAACAGCATCGATTGGCGTTCGCGCGGCAGCAGCGCCACCAGCTTCTTCACATCGCGGATGAAACCCATGTCCAGCATGCGGTCGGCTTCGTCGACGATGAAGCAGGACACCGCGTCCAGCCGCACATGCTTCTGCTGCACCAGGTCGAGCAGGCGGCCCGGCGTCGCCACCAGGATGTCCACGCCGCGCGCCATGGCGCGCACCTGGGTGTTCTGGCTCACGCCACCCAGGATCACCGCCATCCTCAAGTTCAGGAAACGGCCATAGGTACGCAAACTCTGTTCGATCTGCACCGCCAGCTCGCGGGTCGGCGCCAGGATCAGGGCACGGGCCTGCTTGGCCTGGGGCGGGACATGGCCGGTGGAAAGTTTTTGCAGCAAGGGCAGGCCAAAAGCCGCCGTCTTGCCGGTGCCGGTCTGGGCGATGCCCAAAAGATCGCGGCCCGACAGCAGGGCCGGGATGGCGCGGGCCTGGATGGGGGTGGGGATGGTGTAATTTTCCGCGGCCAGGGCACGGAGGATCGGCTCGGCGATGCCAAGCGAGGCAAAAGTCAGGTCAGTCACAAAAATCCTAAAAACCGTGGGAACGCGCCAAAAGGCACGGGTTTACGGCGGTTGCCGTCTTCCACGCACACTGGAGGGAACGGAGGTCAAAGCTCAGGTCCGGCGATGGCAGCGCGGGTCTTCAAGACCCTGAGGCGCCTGGTGCGGTCGCGGACGGAGGTGTATCGGCGGCTTTGGTGCAGAAGTCAAGCCTTTTGCTGCGCCGCAATAAGGCAAAGCTCTAACATTTCCGTCTCCAGCCCGTTGCGGGTTGCAGGTTTCTGTAGTCATCATGTCGCAGTTGCCCGCGCGGGGCCGGGACGCGGGGCGGCTTGGGGTGTCCAACCGGCATGGGGCGAGTAGCGTCGGTTCACAATGGCATATGGCAACGATAAGTCCATTTCGCAGGCTTCTGCGAGGGGCAAAGTGAAGTGGTTTAACGCCACAAAAGGGTACGGCTTCATCACTCTCGACAATGGCGGCGACGCCTTCTGTCACGCCAGCGCCTTGCAGGCGAGCGGTCACAGCGACGTGCAACCTGGCACGACAATCGTCTGCGACCTGGCGGACAGCGCGCGCGGCTTGCAGGTTGTCACCGTCCACAGCGTGGACCTCTCCACGGCGGAAGCGCCGAGCCGGGGTCCGCGCCGTGATTTTGGTGGCGGCGGCGGATATGGCGGCGGCGGCGGATATGGCGGGCATCACCGCGACCATGCGCCTTCCGGTCCCATGGTCGAGGGCAAAGTCAAGTTCTTCAACGACCAGAAGGGCTTCGGCTTTGTGATGCCGGACAGCGGCAGCGGCGACATCTATCTGCATGCCAGTGCGCTACGGCGCTCCGGGGTTCAGGCGGTGGAACCCGATCAACGCATCCGCTACTCGACGCGCCAGGGCAACAAGGGCGTGGAAGTAGACAGGGTAGAAATCATTTAAGCGCCGCTTGTTTGGCGCTCGTCGCCGGCGCAGCCATGCGCTGGGCGCGCTCCCGTTCCGTCGCTCCATGCGTCGCGCCTATGGTAAGGTCACCGCATGCTCGACCTTCGGCCCAATTGCGAATGCTGCAACAAGAACCTGCCGCCGGAGGCGGCGGACGCGATGATCTGCAGCTATGAATGCACCTTCTGCCGCGACTGTGTCGAAACGTGGCTGAAAGGCATCTGTCCCAATTGCGGCGGCAACCTGACGCCAAGGCCGATCCGCCCGGCCAACAAGCTGATCAAAGACCCACCATCCACCAAGCGGGTCTTTAAACCCAACTGCGCCAACGACAACGCAGCTTAGACGGGCACTTCTTTCGCAATTCCTGGCGCCACGTCCGGGTCTGTTTCGATCTCTTTCAACTTTTCGCGCGCCGCGGCGGCTTCGCGCTGCTTATTCCACATAGAGGCATAATGGCCTTCCTGCGCCAGCAGTTGAGAGTGGCGGCCGCGCTCGATGATTTGGCCGTGATCCAGCACCAGGATCTCGTCGGCGTCCACCACGGTGGAAAGGCGGTGCGCGATGACCAGAGAGGTCCGGTTGCGCGACACCTCGTTCAGGGCGCTCTGGATTTCCCGTTCGGTGCCTGTATCCAGCGCGCTGGTCGCTTCGTCCAACAACAGGATGGGCGGATTTTTCAAAATAGTGCGGGCGATGGCCACGCGCTGTTTCTCCCCGCCCGACAGTTTCAGGCCGCGCTCGCCCACCATGGCGTCATAGCCCATCGGCAATTCCACGATGAATTTGTCGATCTGGGCCAGGCGCGCGGCCTCCTTGATATCGGCCTCGTTGGCGCCGATGCGGCCATAGGCGATGTTGTACTTGACGGTGTCATTGAACAGCACCGTATCCTGCGGCACGATGCCGATCACGGCGCGCAGGGATTCCTGGGTCACATCGCGTATGTCCTGGCCGTCGATGATCACCCGCCCGCTCTTGATGTCATAGAAGCGGTAGAGGATGCGGCTGATGGTGGATTTTCCGGCGCCCGACGGACCCACTATCGCCACCGTCTTGCCGGCGGGGACGGTGAAGCTGATGCCCTTGAGCACAATGCGCTCGGGATCATAAGCGAACACCACATTCTCAAAGCGGATCTCGCCGCCCGACACCGCCAGCGGCTTGGCGCCCGGCTTATCCTGGACTTCCTGGAGCTGGTTGAGCAGCCGGAACATGGCCTCCATGTCCACCAGGCCTTGGGTGATCTCGCGATAGACCGTGCCCAAAAGATTCAGCGGCTGATAAAGCTGGAGCACGATCAGGTTGGCGGCGACGAACTGGCCCAGCTTTACCTCGCCCGACTTCACCATCATCGCCGCCAGCGCCAGCACGATCCCCTGCCCGATGGCGATGATCGCGGCCTGGCCGGTGTTGAGGATGGAAAGCGAAATCTGCGACTGGATCGAGGCGTTGGAGTATTTCTCCATCGAGACGTCATAGCGCCGCGTCTCGTGCTTTTCGTTGTTGAAATATTTGACGGTCTCGAAATTGAGCAGGCTGTCCACTGCCTTGGTGTTGGCATCGGTGTCGGACTGGTTCATTTCGCGACGGAAGGCGACACGCCAGCGCGTGACGCTGACCGTGAACCAGCTATAAGCCGCCACCATGACAATCGCGGTCAGCGCCACCCAGATGTTGAAGGTATAGAGCAGCAGCCCGGCATAGATCAGCACCTGGAAGATGATGGGAAACACCGAAAACAGGGCAAACGACAGGATATTGTCGATTCCCCTTGTGCCGCGCTCGATGATGCGCGACAGGCCACCGGTCTTGCGCTCCAAATGGAAACGCATCGATAGCGTGTGGACATGGGCAAAGGTCTGCACTGCCACTTCGCGCATGGCATGGTACTGCACTTTGGCGAAAACGCCGTCGCGCAACTGGGCGAAGGACTGCATCAGAACGCGCGACAAGGCATAGGCCGCCACGAGCGCGATCACCACCCATAGCGCCGCGGTCTGGGGTGTCGTGCCGAAGGCGTCGACCGCCGCCCCCAGGAACTGTTGCGACACCGTGGTGGCGATGATGCCCAGCATCAGGAACAGGATGCTCAGCACCACCCGTGCCCGTAAGTCGGGCCGTCCCTTGGGCCACAGATAAGGCATCAGCCGCCACAAAGGCCTGAAGGAGGGCGCGCCGCTGCCTTCTTCCACCGGGTGAGGCATCAGGGAATAACCTGCATTAGGCTCACTGCCCCATGTTCCCGCCGCCAAATGTGACAAATCCCGCAACCATGGCGAGGATGGCCACGGCACCCAGAATCCACAACCAGCGCGGCATCAACTCTCCCCAAACCTTGCTCGGACGGCGAACCCGCCTGACATATTTATCTATGTTTAATATGCAATACCGAAAATCGCCCCGATCTTCTTGGTTGCGATATATCGTAATACCCGTTTAGGAACATGCGCGCTTCCGCGCAACCCTGTAGGCAACATGGACAAGCCGTTTCAGAAAAACATCAAGAAAAGTGGGGCGGCAGTCTGCGTTTTCTGCGGCTCCTCCTTCGGCCATGACCCCGCTTTCCGCGAGGCGGCGCGCGCGATCGGTGCCGGAATCGCCAAAATGGGCTATTCACTGGTGTTTGGCGGCGGCGGGCTGGGACTGATGGGCGAAGTCGCCCGCGCCGTGCTGGACGGGGGCAGCGAGATCCAGGGCATCATGCCGGCTTTCCTGCAGGCGTTGGAGCCGGAAGTCTCGCCCCAGGAAAAGCTGATCATCACCCCGCACTTGCAGGAGCGCAAGGCGCTGATGCTGCAAATGTCGGACGCCTTTTTGGTGCTACCCGGCGGCTTGGGAACCTTTGACGAATTTTTCGAGGTCGCGGTCGAGGCGCAATTGGACGTGCACACCAAGCCCATCATCGTGGTCAATGTAAACGGCTATTTCGACGCCCTGGACGCCATGCTGCACAAAACCGTCAAAGCCGGATTCGCCAAGGACACGATTCTGAAGCTCTACTACCTGGCAGACGGAGCGGAAGCGGCGCTGGAGATCCTGGAAGGTGCGCTCGACGCGCCGGCGCGGAGCTAGACCGCCGCCCGATCGCGATAGAGCTTGTACACAATTGAATCCGTCAGCGCCTCGAACGAGGCGTCGACGATATTCTCCGACACGCCCACAGTGGACCAGCGATTGCCTTTGCCGTCGGCGGATTCCACCGTCACCCGCGTCACCGCTTCGGTGCCGGTGGTGAGGATGCGAACCTTGAAGTCCACCAGCCGCAAATCCGCCAGGAAAGGCGAATATTTGCCCAGATCCTTGCGCAGCGCCGCGTCCAGCGCGTTGACCGGGCCATTGCCGGCGCCGCTATTGGTGATGCGCTCGCCTGCCACGATCAGCTCCACTTCGGCGCGGGCCTGAGACACCATCTGGTCGTCCTCGTCGCGCACGCTTTCCACCGTGACGCTGTATTGTTCCACCGTGAAATAACGGGGCAGTTTCTTCTGTTGCCGCAACGCCAACAGTTCGAATGACGCGGCGGCATCGTCGTAACTATAGCCTTCGAATTCGCGATGCTTGACGTCCTGCAACAGGCGGGCGAGATCGGCCTTGCCGTCCTCCGCCGCCAGATTGGCCGCGACATTGGCCCGCCCGGACTGTGAGGACACCGGCATGGTGCGCCGGTTGCCCACCAGCTCGGGTGGCACATGCTCATAGGTCGAAGGGCTTTTCATCACCGCCGAGACATGCAATCCGCCCTTATGGGTGAAAGCCGAGGCCCCCACATAGGGCGCATAGCGGTCGGGCGCGCGATTCAGGATCTCGTCCAGCAAGCGCGAGACATGGGTGATCTGCTTGAGATTGTCAGCCGTCACGCCGGTCTCGAAGCCGGAGGCGAAAGGCTCCTTGAGCAGGAGGTTGGGCAGCAGCGAGCACAGATTGGCGTTGCCGCAGCGTTCGCCCAACCCGTTCAGCGTGCCCTGGACCTGGCGGACGCCGGCGCGGATGGCGGCCAGTGACACGGCCACCGCCTGTTCGGTGTCATTATGGGCGTGGATGCCCAGTGCCGCACCGGGCATCTTGTCCTTGACCGCACTGACGATGGCATAGGCCTCTTCGGGCATGGTGCCGCCATTGGTGTCGCACAACACGATCCATCTGGCGCCCGCCTCATGGGCGGTGCGGATGCAGGAGAGCGCGTAATCGGGATCGGCCTTATAGCCGTCGAAGAAGTGCTCGGCATCGAACAAGGCTTCGCGCTTCCTGCCCAGGATGGCTTCCATCGAGCGGGCGATATTGTCGAGATTTTCCTCCGGCGAAATCTCCAGCGCCACCTTGACCTGATAGACGCTGGTCTTGCCCACCAAACAGACGGCGTCGGCCTGGGCATCGAGAACAGGCGCCAGCGACGGATCATTGGCGGCGCTGCGCCCGGCGCGCTTGGTCATGCCGAAGGCGGTGAACCGCGCATGATTCAGCTTGGGGCGCTCGCCAAAAAAAGCGGTGTCGGTGGGATTGGCGCCCGGCCAGCCGCCTTCGATATAATCCACGCCCAACCGGTCCAGGGCCAGCGCGACCTGGCGCTTGTCCTCAACCGAAAAGTCGACGCCCTGGGTCTGCGCCCCATCGCGCAAGGTGGTGTCGAAGATGAAAAGGCGTTCGCGGGTCATTTTTTTATTTCCCAGGTCGTGCCTTCCGGCCCGTCCTTGAGCACAATGCCTTTGGCCAGCAATTCATCCCGGATGCGGTCGGATTTCTCGAAGTCGCGCGCCTTGCGCGCCGCATTGCGAGCCGCGATGGCGTCGGCGATGGCAACGGTGTCCACCTGCGTCTTGCTGGCGATCCTGAGTTGAACATTGGAAAAGCCAAGAAAACCCAGCCCGCCCGCCAGGGCCAGCGCTTCGGCCCGGTGCAGGCTGGCGATGGCGGCCGGCGTGTTGAGATCGTCCGACAGCGCCTCGAAAAAGGCGGCATCCGGCGCGGGATCGACCAGCGGCTCGGTCACTTCATACCAGCGTTCCAACATCTTCCAGCTTTCTTTCAGGCCGGCGATGGTGAAGTCTATGGGCTGGCGGTAGTGGGTGCGCAGCATGTTGAGGCGCAGCACCTCGCCCGGCCAGTCGGCCAGAAGCTCGCGGATGGTGAAGAAGTTACCCGCGCTCTTGGCCATCTTCTCGCCTTCGACCTCCAGGAAGCCGTTATGCATCCACACCGTCGCCAACGGTTGGCCGCAATGGGCGCCTTCGCTCTGGGCGATCTCGTTCTCGTGATGGGGAAATTGCAGGTCGATGCCGCCGCCATGAATGTCGAACGTCTCGCCCAGATAGCGGCCCGCCATGGCGGAGCATTCGATATGCCAGCCCGGCCGCCCACGCCCCCAGGGCGAATTCCATCCCGGCTGGGCGGCGTCTGACGGCTTCCACAGCACGAAATCCATGGCGTT
>DATBCP010000144.1:0-3486 GCA_036270435.1 Rhizomicrobium sp.
TCCCTGTCTCCTGGCCTTTGGGAAGCAGCCTCTCCGGCACCAGCTTTTCACAGCCCAGGCCCACCACCAGCACTTCGCCGCCGAAATTGGGATTGTTGGCCAGGTTCTGCAGGGTGCGGATCGGCACCACCGCCTGTGGCGCATTGATCGCCACGCCGCAGCCATAGGCATGGGTCAGGACCACCACGTCATCCACCTTGGGATATTTGGGCAGAAGCTCGGCCTTGATGCGCTTGAGCGCGAATTCCATGGTGCCGGCGACGCATTGCACGCTGGTGGAGATGGCCAGGATATTCTTGGTGCCGACCGTGCCGTCGGCATTGCGATAGCCTTCAAACGTATAGCCGGCCAGCGGTTCGGCCGCGGGCGGCGGGCGGGTCGCCATCTCCAACTGGTCCAGCGGCGGCGCGGTGCCCATCACCACATTGTCTTCGTTGATCCAGTCGCCGCGCTTGATGTCGCCTTTGGCGGTGCCGATCACTTCGCCATAACGGATCACGTTGCCGCCATCGGCAATGTCGGCGAGCGCCACCTTATGGCCTTGCGGCACGAATTGATTCAACACCAGGCCGTCGGCAAAAGCCGTACCCGCCGGCAGGCCCAGGGCATTGACCACGATCGCCACATTGTCGCGTTTGTCCACCTGGATGCGGCGGGGCTGTTCATGCGGCGGCTTGTTCTGGATGTTCATCGGCCGATTATAGTCCCGCTTGGCGCAAATTTGTTAGCGAACCAGGCAGGGCTTTTTGGGGTCGAATTTCCAGCCCGGGATCAGGAACTGCATGGCCAAGGCGTCGTCTCGCGCCCCCAGGTCCAGGGATTTGTAGATGCCATGCGCCTTTTCGACCTCGGTCATGTCGATCTCCACCCCCAGCCCGCCACGCGCAGGGACTTCGACCAACCCGCCCTTGATCTGGAAAGGCTCCCTGGTCAGCCGCTGACCGTCCTGCCAAATCCAGTGTGTGTCGATGGCGGTGATATTTCCGGGTGCCGCCGCGGCCACATGGGTGAACATGGCCAGCGAGACGTCGAAGTGATTGTTGGAATGTGAACCCCAGCGCAAATCGCGATCGGCGCACATTTGCGCCACCCGTACGCTGCCGCGCATGGTCCAGAAATGTGGATCGGCCAGCGGGATATCCACCGAGCCAAGATCGATAGCATGCACCATCTGCCGCCAATCGGTGGCGATCATGTTGGTGGCGGTGGGAAGGCCGGCGGCGCGGCGGAATTCCGCCATGATCTCACGGCCGGAATAGCCGCCTTCGGCGCCGCAAGGATCTTCGGCATAGGCCAGGATGTCACCGCGGCCCCTGCACAGCGAAATGGCTTCCTTCAGCGACCAGGCGCCGTTGGGGTCCAGGGTGATGCGGGCCTTGGGAAAGCGCTTTGCCAGCGCCTCAATGGCTTTGATCTCCTCCCGGCCTTCCAGCACGCCGCCTTTGAGCTTGAAATCGTTGAAGCCGTAGCGCGCATAAGCCGCTTCCGCCGTGCGCACGACGGCGTCTGGCGTCAGCGCTTCTTCGTCGCGGACTCGAATCCAAGTGTCGCCCCCACTTCGATTGGAAGAGTGGTCGCCGCGATAGGGCAGGGTGGTCTTCTTGCGGTCGCCGATGAAAAACAGATAGCCCAGCATCTCCACCCGGTCGCGCTGCTGGCCTTCACCCAGCAAGGCCGCCACCGGCACGTCCAGGTGCTGGCCCAGCAAATCCAGCAGCGCACATTCCAGTGCCGCCTGGACATGGACGGTGGTGCGCAGGTCGAAGGTCTGAAGCCCGCGCCCGCCCGCATCGCGGTCGGCGAAGCGGTGCCCGACTTCGCTCAACACATTGTTCCAGGTGCCCAGCCCCCGGCCGATCACCAGATCGCCGCTGTCCTCCAGCGTCTGGCGGATCTTCTCGCCGCCCGGCACTTCGCCCACACCCGTATTGCCCGCGCTGTCGGCCAGGATCACCAGGTTGCGGGTGAAATGGGGCGCGTGCGCGCCGGACAGGTTCAGCAGCATGCTGTCCTGCCCCGCCACCGGAATGACCGTCATCGCGGTGACGCGCGGTGCGCCCGTTGTATCTTTCGGCATTTGCGAACAATCCTTAAGCGGGCTTCAGCACAACGCGCTTGATCTCGCCGGCAATCACGCCATAGCCGATCATGGCGACGATCGAATGCGCAAACAGAAACACCAGCGCCATGTCCCATGATCCCGTCCCATCCAGGATGTAACCGATGGCGATAGGGGTGAAAATGCCGGCAGCATTGCCGAACAGATTGAAGATGCTGCCGGAAAGGCCGGTGGCCTCGCGGGGCGAGACATCGCTCATCACCGCCCAGCCCAAAGCCGCGACGCCCTTGCCGAAGAAGGCGACGGTCATGAACAGCATGATCATGGCCTGGCTGTCGGTGTAGTTGCACAGCAGGATGGCGCAGGAAATCACCAGTCCGATCAGGATCACGGTTTTGCGCGCCTTTGACAGACCCACGCCCCGTTTGAGCAGGAAATCCGAAACGATCCCGCCCAGCACGCCGCCGACAAAGCCGGCGATTGCCGGACCGGCGGCGGCGAAGCCGGCGCCGAACGAGCTCATGTGCCGGGCCTCGCGCAGATAAATGAAAAACCAAGTCGTATAGAAATAGGTCAGCGCCGTGATGCAATACTGCGCCAGATAGATGCCCAGCAGCATGCGGTTGGCCAGAAGCTGGCCGACAATGCCCCAGCGGATCGGCTGCGGCGCGGACGCCGGCCGGTCCAGATTCACCAAGGCGCCATTGGCTTCGATATAGTCATATTCGCGTTTGCTGATGCGTTTGTGGCGGGCCGGGGATTGCACCACCAGCCAGAACAGCGCAGCGCCGGCCAGGCCGATCGCGCCCATCGCGGCGAACACGCTGCGCCAGCCGTATTCCTGCGCCAGCCAGCCCATCAGGGGCGTGAAGGCCACCACGGAGAAATACTGGGAAGAGTTGAAGATGGCGCTGGCGGTGCCCCGCTCGGAATTGGGAAACCAGTTGGCGACGATGCGGGCATTGGCGGGAAAGCTGGGGCATTCCGCGAAGCCCAACGCCAGACGCAGCATGAACAGGCTGATCATCATTGGCACAAAAGATATGTAAGACACGAAGGCCTGCAGGCCGGTGAAGACCGCCCACAGTGTAATCGACCAGAGATAAACCGGGCGCGAGCCATAGCGGTCCAGCAGTCCGCCGCCCGGAATCTGGCCGATCACATAGGCCCAGGCGAAGGCGGAGAAGATATAGCCCAGTTGGACATTGGTGAGATGAAATTCGGCAGCGAGCGGCTTGCCCGCGATGCCGAGGGTGGCACGGCTGGCATAGTTGATCGAGGTGATGATGAACAGGACAGCGATGATCCAGAAACGGATATGGCTGTTGCGTGTTTCCACGGTGGTGTCCGTCATGCTTGCTCCCATCCCCGAAATGGCCGCTTGAAGGGCCCTTATTGGCCTAGAGCGCAATCGGCTGACGTGCAGC
>DATBCP010000145.1:0-8502 GCA_036270435.1 Rhizomicrobium sp.
GTTCGACAGCCGGGCGGGGGAAACCCGCTCCATGCGTTCCAAGGAAGAGGCGCATGACTATCGCTATTTCCCCGATCCCGATCTCTTGCCGCTGGAATTGGATGCCGACTGGGTGGAAGCGATCAAAGACACGCTTCCCGAACTGCCGGATGAGAAGAAAGCCCGCTTCATGGGGCAGGGCCTGTCGGCCTATGACGCCTCGGTCCTGGTGGCCGAACGCGAGCTCGCGGATTTCTATGAGGAATTGGCCAAAGGCGCAGATGCCAAGGCGGCCGCCAACTGGCTGAACAATGAAATCCTCGGTCGCCTCAATCGCGACGGCCTGTCCATCACCCAGGTCCCGGTGAGTGCGCAGGCCAACAACGCCATCATCCGGATGATCGCGGACAACACGATCTCCGGCAAGATCGCCAAGGACTTGCTGGACATCGTCTGGACCGAAGGTGGCGATCCCAAGGCTGTGGTGGAAGCACGTGGGCTCAAGCAGGTGACAGACACCGGCGCGATCGATGCCGCCATCGAGGCGGTGATCGCCGCCAATCCCGACAAAGTCGAAGAGGTGAAGGCCAAGCCCAAACTTGCCGGCTGGTTCGTCGGTCAGGTGATGAAACAGACCGGGGGCAAGGCCAATCCGGCAGCGGTGAATGCCGCCCTCAAAACCCGACTCAACCTGCCCGAAGAGGGGTGATTCGCACAAAATGCGCAATTTGCAAACCGGCACCGCTTTTTTCGCATTTTTTAGTCCGTATGCGGAATGATGAATTTAACCCTTGTAAATTGGGGGTTTCCTGCATTTCGGGATTTTGGGGCTTTTTTCGAACCCCCTATGGAGTTGCATTTCAAAATGCAAGTACTTCATATTGATGACGTTTTGGGGGGCGGCGTAAGTCGTTCAGACCCGAACAAACGATAGAGGAGTTGAACATGGCTGCGAAGAAGAAGGCCAAGAAGGCCAAGAAGGCGACCAAGAAGAAGGCCGCCAAGAAGAAGAAATAAGTGACTTCGGTCATTTAGTATCTTCACGGTTACCCTGATCATTCACTCAGGTATCCGATGAATAAGGCAAAGGCCGCGGCCCCCGGTAGGGTGCCGCGGCTTAGCTTTTTTGGCTCTTGCCGATCCGTTCGATATCCCCCATGTGCTTCCTGACACCGGAAGGAAGCGGACCATGGCCCAGAAACCAGTCAAGAAACCCACCAAGAAACCTGTGAAAAAGGCGCCGGCCCGCCAAGCCTCAATCGGTCAGCCCAGGCCGATCGCACTTTATTATTGGTCCACCCCCAACGGGCATAAGATCAGCATCATGCTGGAGGAGTTGGGGGTGCCTTATGAGGCGCACCCCATCAACATCAACAAGGGGGAGCAGTTCGCCCCGGCTTTCCTGAAGATTTCCCCCAACAACCGGATACCGGCGATCCTGGACCCCAATGGCCCCGGGGAAAGGCCGATCTCGGTCTTTGAGTCCGGAGCAATCCTTCAATATCTGGGCCGCAAGTATGGCCGCTTCTATCCGCAAGAGGTTCGCAGGCGGGTCCAGGTGGAGGAGTGGCTGTTCTGGCAGGTGGGCGGGCTGGGTCCAATGGCGGGCCAGGCCAACCACTTCCTCAATTACGCTCCGGATGACATTCCCTATGCCAAGAAGCGCTACACCGATGAGGTCCATCGCCTGTTCGGGGTGATGAATACCAGACTTGCCGGCCGCAAATTCCTGGCGGGCGCCTATTCCATCGCCGACATCGCCTGCTGGAGCTGGGTGCTGTCGGCTTCCAGATACACCCCATTGGACGAATTCCCCCATCTCAAAGCCTGGTATGACCGGGTGGGGGCGCGGCCTGCGGTCCGGCGCGGCAAGGCGCTGGCGGCGGAATTGCGCAAGCCTTTGGCGGATGAGGATCGAAAGGTCCTGTTCGGCCAGAGGGCGCGACAATCCTAACTGTGGCGTTAGCGGTTCTTTCACAGACCCTAATCCGTATTAGTACTTAAGGCTAAGCGGAATTTACCGCGTCTTAGTTTTCCACTGCGCACCATCACCCTCGCGCGCAAGGCATCGGGCCTGCACGCGGTGGGAGAAGTGTCGTGGCGTGCATTGATGTCGATTCACTCGCGCAATATGAGCGGGATGCGAAAGAAGGACGCGCCGACGCGCTTTATAACCTCGGCCTTGCTTATTCCACCGGCCAAGGCGTGGGCGTGGACATGGTCGCTGCCCATAAGTGGTTCAACCTTGCGGCGGTCGGCGGTATCGAAGCTGCCAAGGGCTGGCGCAACCAGCTGGCCGCGGAAATGAACTCCGTCCAGATCGCCGAGGCGCAACGTCTGGCGCGCGAATGGCTCAAATACTTCAGATAATCATTTTGCCGCGCCGGTGAGAACCTGCACCGCCGGGGGATTGGGCGCATACAGGTCCGCCAGGATCTTGAGCGGCACGTCCTTGCCCGCCAGCCGGGCCCGATAGACTTCGGTATTCTCCAACACACGCTGGACATAGTTGCGGGTTTCGCCAAACGGAATCTGCTCGATCCAGTCCAGCGGATCGGTGACGCGCGGATCGCCGTTGCTCGCCAGCCATCTTCGCACATTGGTGGGGCCGGCATTGTAGGCGGCTGCGGCCAAGACCCAGGAGCCATTGAAACGGTCCAGTTGGCCGCGGCACTCCGTCATGCCCAGCTGCATGTTGTAAGCCGGGTCGCTGAGAAGTGCGCCTGGCCGGTAGGGGAGATTGGCCTGCCTGGCGGCAATTTTCGCGCTCGTCAGCATCATCTGCATCAGGCCGCGCGCGCCCGCGCCCGATACGGCATAGCTGTCGAATTCGGTCTCCTGGCGGATCAACCCCAACACCAGGGCGGGATCCGGCGCGTCGCCAGGTCCCGGATAGGCGGGCAGGGGAATCGTCGGATGGGTGAAGCTGGGCAGATACACGCCGTCATAGCTGAGGCCCTTGGCCAGCCGGACCGCGATCTCCGGATAGCCCCAGGCATTCAGCAACAACATCAAGCGCTTGATATGGCCGGGTGAGGGATAGGCGGCCACGTCGCGTTCCACGAACAGGCGCAAGCTGCCGGCCTGGCCCAGCTCAGCCAGTACCTTGATCTCGCTCATCAGGGCATCGCCATCCAGTTCTGTTGTGCTCAACGCTTCCACCGAGCTGTCACTCAGGCGCAGGTCCGGCGTGGCATCGATGCGGGCGAGCGCGAGTTGGCCGTAGAAGGTTTCCGGATAGCCCGCCGCCTGCCGGTACTGGGCGCGCGCGCCGGCACTGTCTCCCAGCGCCTCATAGGTGCGGCCCTGCCAATATTTCGCCCGTGACTTGCTGATGGGACGTGACACGGCGGCGTCCAGCTTCTGGAAGGCGGCGAGTGCGCTATTGGGGTCCTTGAGGAAACGCAGGGCGATGAAGCCGGCCAGGAATTGCTGTTCGACATACTGGTCGCCGCCCATAAGGCCGGCGTGCTGCACCAGATCATAGGCAAGCTTGGGATCGGCCTTGGCAAGGGCGTCGCGCGCCTGGATATTCACTTCCGCCCACCAGCGGCCTGTGTGGTTTTTCGACAGCTCCGCAGCCTGGATGCGCAAGAGGAGCGCGTGGGCTTCGTTGTCGCGATCCGCCAGCCTGAGCGCGTGGCTCCAATCGAACAGCAGGCTGGGGTCCGCACTGTCCTTGAGTGTGTTCATCAAGGCTTCGGCTTTGGGCAGGCCCAGGGAAGCCAGCGCGATGCGGGTGTTGGCTATGTCGGCGGTTGCGGCATCCACCCGGCTGACCTGGCGCTTGGCCGCGGTGATCTCACCCCGCCACAGCAACGCGTCCAGCCGGGCGCGATCGCTTTCCGGTGTGAGGTAGGTGGCGTCCTTTTGCAGGATCATTTGCTCGGTCAAGCTATCGAAACTGCCATCGCTCCAGCCGGCGCGGATCAGCGCTGCGCCGCGAGCCGTCTCGCCGGTGGCGACCAGGGCTTCTCCCAGCCGGATCTTGCCGATGCTGGAATTGGGCGTCTTGGTGACGAACCAGGCGACGATGGTGGAGGCCGGCATATCGGGTGTGATCCGCTCTTCGGCCCGCGCCTGCAAAGTGCTGCGCAGCGGCCAGGTGCCCGCGGCGGTTTTGGAGTCCGTGTCCCGGATCGCGGCGTCGATTTCGCTGAATGTCGCGCCACTGTCGCGGTCGAGGGCATAGCGCCATTCCAGCAGCCGCCGGGCGACAGGATTGTGTCCCTGGGCGGCCAGGTTGCGCGCGGTGCTCCAATCGCCGCGCCCCGCCGCATCAAAAGCCCGCACGAACAGGTCGTGATCGGCCGCGGCCAGAACCCGGATCCGGCTGGGACGGGGACCGGGCAGCCCGCCCGGGGCGGCACTGCTGCCGTCCGGGATGGGTTGCATCATCACCACACCGCCATTGCGGGTCAGGCCGGGGGGAGTCCCGGAAGGGGTCGACGAAGTCTGGGCCATGGCGGTGGCGGCCATGGCGATGCAGAACAGAAAGGCACGCAACAGGGGCATGGTCGCTATTTCGGTCGGTGACTTGTTGAAAAACCAGGATCAGCTTAGACGGAGCGGCTGGCCCGAGGCCATAATGGGGGATATGCCGGGCACAAATGTGACCGCAACCACGAGCGAGAAGAGACATGACCAGCATTCGCGACCGTATCAAAGGCTCCCTGACCGCCCTTATCACGCCTTTCAAGGACGGCAAGGTGGACGAGGCGGCGTTTCGCAAGCTGGTGAACTGGCAGATCGCGGAAGGTACGCAGGGCTTGGTTCCGTGCGGCACCACCGGCGAATCGCCCACCCTTAGCCATGAAGAACATAACCGGGTGATCGAGCTCTGTGTCGAAGAGGCGCGCGGTCGGGTGCCGGTGATAGCGGGCACCGGCTCCAATGCCACCGATGAGGCGATCGCCCTGACTCGCTATGCCAAGGAGGTGGGCTGTGACGCGGTGCTCTCGGTGACGGGCTATTACAACAAGCCGACCCAGGAAGGTCAGTACCGCCATTTCATGGCTGTCGCGGATGCGGTGGAAATCCCGATCCTGCTTTACAACATTCCCGGCCGCGCCGTGGTGGGGATCAATGTCGACACCATGGCCCGGCTCTCGAGGCACAGGAACATCATCGGGGTGAAGGACGCCACGGCCAACCTGATGCGGCCGTCGCAGGAGCGGCTGGCCTGCGGCAAGGACTGGCTGTTGATCTCGGGCGAGGACGGCACGGCGCTGGGCTACAACGCCCATGGCGGGTCGGGCTGCATTTCCGTGACGGCCAACATCGCACCGCGCCTGTGCGCCGAGTTCCAGGCGGCCTGCACTGCCGGCGACTATGCCAAGGCACGGGAGTACCAGGACCGGCTGATGCCACTGCACGATGCCCTGTTTTGCGAAACCAGCCCGGCGCCGGTGAAGTATGCCGCGTCGCTGCTGGGGCTTTGCAGCGATGAGGTGCGGCTGCCGCTGGCGGAAGCCAGTGACGGGGCGCGCGCCCAGGTCAAGGCGGCGATGCAAAAGGTCGGTTTGATTAAGTGAGGAGCGGTTCGCCATAAGGCGAACGAAACGGTCCAGTGGAGCGAGGCACGACCGGCTTGCCGGTCCAATCGGTCCGGTGGATCGATTGGAGTGCCGAGCGCCCGAGGCATTAGCTGAGGGCGGAGCGACGAGCGCCCGAGCGTAAGCGAGGGCCGGGACGAAGTGGGTGCCACAAATGGCCAAGAAGAAAGCCGACGACGGCAGCAAGATCATCGCCGACAACCGCAAGGCGCGCTTCGCCTATGCGATCAGCGACACGTTGGAGGCCGGCATCGCGTTGGTGGGCTCTGAGGTCAAATCCCTGCGCTCCGGCAAGTCGACCATTTCGGAAAGCTATGCTCAGGCCAAGGATGGCGAGCTGTTCCTGGTCAACGCCTATATCCCCGAATACACCCAGGCCAGCCGCTTCAATCATGAACCCAAGCGGGCGCGCAAGCTCCTGGTCCACAAGCGCGAGGCGGCGAAACTCGCCGCCGCCATCCAGCGCGAGGGCATGACGCTCATACCGTTGAAAATGTATTTCAACGCCAAGGGCCGGGCGAAGGTGGAGCTGGGCATCGCCAAGGGCAAGAAGCTGCACGACAAGCGCGAGACCGAGAAACAGCGGGATTGGCAGCGGGACAAGGCGCGGTTGATGAGGGCAAAGGGGTGAGTTCGCTTGTTTTCCCCTATTGTCATTCCCGCGAAGGCGGGAATCCAACTTGAGCAAAGAACACCGATATTTCGTTTATATTCTGGCCAGCAAAGCTTACGGAACGCTTTATATTGGTGTAACGAGCAACCTGGCTGGTCGCGTGAATGAACATAAGGAGGACTTGCGGGAAGGATTCACCAAAAAGTACGGCGTCCATCTTCTCGTCTGGTTTGAGGAGTTTGGCGACATTTACGCCGCCATTCTACGCGAAAAGCAGATCAAAAAATGGCGGCGCGACTGGAAGATTGAGTTGATTGAGAAGATGAATCCCGTTTGGTCGGATTTGTTCGAGCAAATCATCTGATTGGGCTGTAACGAAGTTGGATTCCCGCTTTCGCGGGAATGACAATTTTTATTTTTGGGCTAATGCCTTCGCCTTCTCCACCACATCCTCGAACATCTTGGTCGTCAGAACACCGGTGTTGGTGTTGTAGCGCGAGCAGTGATAGCTGCCCACCAGCTTGAATTTTCCGATCTCATAGACCGCGCCATGCTTGAAAGGGTGCAGTGCCTTTCGCGCGCCCAGCGTGTCGCACACCGAGTCATGAGCGATCTTGCCCAGCGCCAGGATGACTTTCACATTGGGCAGCGTTTCCAATTCCGACTTCAGGAACTGGCGGCAGGTCTTGATTTCACTGGGCTCGGGCTTGTTCTGCGGAGGCACGCAGCGCACCGCATTGGCGATGCGGCAGTCCGCCAATTCCAGCGTGTCGTCGGCACGTTCTTCATACACGCCCCGGGCAAGACCGTGCTTGAGCAGCGTGTCGTACAGCAGGTCGCCCGCCCAATCGCCGGTAAAGGGCCGCCCTGTGCGGTTGGCGCCTTGCAGTCCCGGGGCCAGGCCGGCGATCAGAAGACGCGCCGTGAGCGGCCCGAAACTGGGCACCGGGTCATTGAACCAATCCGGATATTTGCGCCGGTTCTCATGCCGGAAGGCATGCAGCCGTGGGCAGAGCGGGCAGTCAGTCTGGGGCGTGGCGGGATCCTTCATCCCTCCCGACTAAAGCCAAGGCGAATTTGTGTCTAGGCCTGCGCGAAACTGGGCGAGGTCGTCTTGCCGGCATCGCGGGCGATCTGGCTTTTCAGCTCGTCCAGTTCGATGAAATTGTCGGCCTGACGGCGCAATTCGTCCGCCACCATGGGTGGCGAAGTGCGGATGGTGGAGACCACGCTGACCCGGCGGCCGTGGCGCTGCACCGCCTCGACCAGGCGGCGAAAATCGCCGTCGCCGGAAAAGATCACCACATGATCCACGCAAGCCGCCATCTCCATCACATCGATGGCCAACTCGATATCCATGTTGCCCTTCACCCGGCGGCGGCCCTGGGCATCGGTGAATTCCTTGAGCGGCTTGGTCACCACGGAGAAGCCGTTATAGTCCAGCCAGTCGACCAGCGGTCTCAGCGGCGAGAATTCCTGGTCCTCCGCCACCGCGGTATAATAAAAGGCCCTGACCAGCGTGCCTTTGCGGGCGAACAGCTCCAACAGCCGCTTATAGTCGATGTCGAATTGCAGCCCCTTGGCCGCGCCGTACAGGTTGGCGCCATCAATGAACAATGCCAGCTTCTCGGATGGGTAAAAAAGCATATGACCTCCAATAAACCTGAAGGGCTGCGCACCTTATCTCGCGGTGCGGGCCCGTGATCCTTGTTGCGCTAGGCGCCAACCTGCCGGGGCCCGCTGGTCCGCCAGCGCAGGCTTTGCGCGCCGCTTTGGCCCGGTTGGAGGAGCGAGGCGTTAAAATCCGGTCGGTTTCGTCCTTCTATGAGACCCCGGCTTGGCCCGATCCGGGACAACCGGCTTATGTAAATGCAGTGGCGGCCGTGGAAACCACGCTCCAACCTGTTGAACTCTTGACGCTTTTGCATGGAGTAGAAACTGACTTCGGGCGGTTGCGTTCCGTGGCCAATGCGCCGCGCAGTTTGGATATTGATCTGTTGGACCATGACGGGCAGGTCATGACGGGCGGCATCACGCTTCCCCATCCCCGGATGCGCCAGCGCAGCTTCGTTTTGGTGCCCCTCAAGGAGATTGCGCCGGACTGGAGGCACCCGGTGACGGGCGAGGCGGTGACCGAGTTGCTAGACAGGCTGCCCGACCGGGATGTTCCCCGCCGTGTTTGAAACACTGGCCAGGGTGGGGCAATTCTGCTATTCCCCCTCCAAATCCTGGGCGGCGGCGGCTTTTCGGGCCGCTAACCTATTGAATATGTTGCCAGTTGGCAAACTTGAGATGAAGGATACCGAATGGCTCGCGTCACCGTCGAAGACTGCGTCGACAAAATCCCCAACCGCT
>DATBCP010000146.1:0-5944 GCA_036270435.1 Rhizomicrobium sp.
CGGCACCTCGCGCTTTGAACTGTCCTGCCTGCCGCGCGAGGATTTCCCCCAGATGGCGGCCGGCGCCCTGCCGCACAAGTTCCGCCTGGCGGCTGACGACCTCAAGCGCATCATCGCCAAGACGCGCTTTGCCATTTCCACCGAGGAAACCCGCTATTACCTCAACGGCATCTATGTCCATGCCGCCAAGGATTCCAACCCGCCGGTGATGCGGGCGGTAGCGACCGACGGCCACCGTCTCGCCCGTTATGAGCTGGAACTGCCCGACGGCGCCTCCGACATTCCCGGCGTCATCGTGCCGCGCAAGACGGTGGGGGAATTGCGCAAGCTGCTGGACGATGCCGATGGCGCCATCGATGTGTCCCTGTCCGACACCAAGGTCCAGTTCGGCTTCAATGGCGTGGAGCTGACCTCCAAGCTGATCGACGGAAACTTCCCGCCCTATGAGCGGGTGATCCCGGCCGGCAACGACAAAAGCCTGGCGCTGGAAGCCAAGGAATTCGCCCAGTCGGTGGATCGCGTCTCCACCATCAGCGCCGACAAGACGCGAGCGGTGAAGCTCAACTTGGCCAAGGACAAGGTGACCTTGTCGGTGGTCAATCCGGAAAGCGGCACCGCCACCGAGGATGTGGGCGCCACCTATAGCGCAGGCAGCATGGAGATCGGGTTCAATGCCCGCTACCTGCTGGACATCACCAGCCAGATCGAAGGCAAGGAAGTGCGTTTTCTGCTTTCGGATGCGGGTTCGCCGGCGATCATCGAAGACGCGGAGGACGCGCGCACACTTTACGTCCTCATGCCTTTACGGGTTTGATTTGACGTTTGCGCTCGACATGCAGACCGGCAGGGCGGAGTCTTCCCGCCTCGCTGTGACGCATCTGCGCCTGACCAACTTCCGTTCCTATGCGGCGGGCGCGCTTGCCGTCAGCGGGACCTCTGTGGTGCTGGCGGGCCCCAATGGCGCGGGCAAGACCAATGTGCTGGATGCGATCTCGCTTCTGTCGCCGGGGCGGGGCTTGCGTGGCGCCAAGCTGGCCGACCACACCCGCAAAGGCCCCTCTTCAATTGGTCAGCTTGCCGGCGAAGAGACGCTGTGGGCGGTTGCCGCCACGGTGGCGCGGGGCGGCACCGATTATGAGATCGGCACCGGTCTCACCCAGGCGAGCGCCTCGCGACCCGGCGGCGGCAGCCGCCAAGACAAAAGACATGTGCGTTTGAACGGCGCGCCGGCACAAAGCTCCGCCGACCTGGGCGACATTGTGCAACTGATCTGGCTGACGCCGGCCATGGACCGCCTCTTCATCGAAAGCGCGGGCGGACGCCGCCGCTTTCTCGACCGGTTGGTCCTGGGCTTCGATGCCGGTCACGCCCGCGCCGCCACCCGCTACGAGACCGCCATGCGCGAGCGCGCCCGGCTGCTCAGATACGGTCCGCGCGATCCCGCCTGGCTGGACGGATTGGAAAATGAGATGGCGGAAGCAGGCCACCAGATCGCGCAAGCCCGTGCCGCCACGGTGGAGAAACTGTCCGGCGCGCTGGCGGAACGTGGACATGCTGGCGTGTTTCCCTCCGCCTCGCTGAACTTGAGCGATGATCTGCAGTCCTCCAGTGCCGAGGATCTGCGCCACGCCTTCGCGGCCGGCCGCATGCGCGATGCCGAAGCTGGTCGCGCCCTTGCAGGGCCCCACACCACCGACCTGTTGGTGCGCCACACGGCGAAGCGCGCCGAAGCGCGCGACTGTTCCACCGGCGAGCAAAAGGCGCTGCTGATTTCCATCATGCTGGCGGATGCCCGCGAATTGGCCCGGGCACGCCAGGGCTTGGCGCCCATCCTGCTTCTGGATGAGATCGCCGCCCATCTCGACGCCGTGCGCCGCGCCGCCTTGTTCGAGGAAATCCATGCCTTGTCCGCCCAGGCCTGGATGACGGGCACCGATCTCTCGCTGTTCCGCGAAGCACAGGCGGAAATCTTTGAAGTGCGCGACGGCGTGTTTCATCCCTCAGACAAGATTGAGACGGGTGCCGCATGATCCCCTGGCACAATTACCTGCTCTATTGCGGCCTCTATGCCGTGGCCATTGCGGTGCCGGGTCCGGGCGTGATCGCCATTGTCGCCCGTGCCCTGGGGTCGGGTTTCCGCTCTGTCATTCCCGGCACATTGGGCATTCTGGTGGGCGATCTCTGCCTGATGACCCTGTCGGCGTTCGGGCTGGCATTGGTCGCCCAGGCCATGGGGCATCTGTTCCTGATGGTGAAGATCGCGGGGGGCTTGTATCTCTTCTATCTCGCCTACAAATACTGGACAGCCAAGGTCGAGGATGACGGCGAGGTCGTGCCGCCCAACCCGGGCAAAGCCGATATGCGGCGCGGCTTCCTTGCCTATCTGGGCCTGACCTTGGGCAACCCCAAGGCAATCGCCTTTTTCGTTGCCTTGCTGCCGGTTGTGCTCAATCCACGAGAGCTGAATGCAATCGGTTACGTGCAGCTTTGCTGCGCCACCTTTGTGCTGATCCCGACCATCACGCTGGGCTATGCCGCATTGGCGTCGCAGCTATCCCGCTTTGTCGCCAGCCCCAAGGCGCGGCGGCGGGTCAACAAGGGGGCTGGCGCGGTCATGGCCGGCGCCGGCGCCCTCATCATGGTGAACTAGCATGTCAGAACCCAATATGAACGCCTATAACGCCGACAGCATCAAGGTGCTGAAGGGCCTGGATGCCGTGCGCAAGCGCCCCGGCATGTATATCGGCGACACCGATGACGGATCGGGCCTGCATCACATGGTCTATGAGGTCGTCGACAATGCGGTGGACGAAGCCCTGGCCGGCCATGCCAACCGCATCGACGTGGTGCTCAATCCGGATGGCTCCTGCACCGTGCGCGACAATGGCCGCGGCATTCCCACCGAGATTCACAAAGACGAAGGCGTGTCGGCGGCGGAAGTCATCATGACCCAGCTGCATGCCGGCGGGAAATTCGACGAGAATGCTTACAAGGTCTCGGGCGGGTTGCACGGCGTGGGCGTGTCGGTGGTCAATGCCCTGTCCGAGTTCCTGGACCTGCGCATCTGGCGCGGCGACAAGGAACATTACATGCGATTCCGCCATGGCGATCCGGTGGAACCGCTGAAGGAAGTCGGCCCGGCCCCCCAAGAAAATGGAAATGCCAAGAAAGGCACCGAAGTCACCTTCCTGCCTTCACCCGCCACTTTCACCAAGACGGAATTCGACTATGCCACCCTGGAACACCGCTTGCGCGAATTGGCGTTCCTGAATTCCGGCGTTTCCATCACCCTGACCGACAAGCGCGGCGTCGAGCCCAAGGAAACCACGCTGCATTATGAAGGCGGGCTGAAGGCCTTTGTGGAATATCTCGACCGCGCCAAACAGCCGCTGATCCCGCAGCCGATGATGATCGTCTCGGAAAGGGAAGGCGTCACGGTCGAGATCGCGATGACCTGGAATGACAGCTATCACGAATCCACCTTGGCCTTCACCAACAACATCCCCCAGCGCGACGGCGGCACCCATGTCGCGGGCTTCCGCGCCGGCCTGACACGGGTGGTGACCAAATATGCCGAGGACATGCCGCAAGCAAAGAAGGACAAGGTGGCGCTGACAGGCGACGACTGCCGCGAGGGCCTGACCTGCGTCTTGTCGGTCAAGGTGCCGGATCCCAAATTCTCGTCCCAGACCAAGGACAAGCTGGTGTCATCGGAAGTGCGCCCCATTGTGGAGGGCGCCCTCATCGACCAGTTGGGCGCCTGGTTCGAACAGCATCCCGCAGAAGCCAGGACTGTTGTCGGCAAGGTGGTGGAAGCCGCCGCCGCGCGCGAAGCCGCCCGCAAGGCCCGCGAGCTCACCCGTCGCAAGGGGGCGCTGGACGGCGCCTCATTGCCCGGCAAACTGGCCGACTGCCAGGAACGCGACCCCGCCAAGAGCGAATTGTTCATCGTCGAGGGCGACAGTGCCGGCGGCAGCGCCAAGCAGGGACGCAACCGCTCCAACCAGGCGGTGCTGCCCTTGCGCGGCAAGATCCTCAATATCGAACGCGCCCGCTTCGACAAGATGCTGTCCAGCGAGTCGATCGTGAACCTGATCACCGCCCTGGGCACCGGCATCGGGCGGGAAGAGTTCAACGCCGACAAGCTGCGCTATCACAAGATCATCATCATGACCGACGCCGATGTGGACGGCGCCCATATCCGCACGCTTCTTCTCACGTTTTTCTACCGCCAGATGCCCGAACTGATAGAGCGCGGCCATATTTTCATCGCTCAACCGCCGCTCTACAAAGCCAGCCGCGGCAAATCCGAGCGCTATCTGAAGGACGAGCCCGAGCTTCAGGACTATCTGGTTGCCGAAGGGTCCGCCGGCGCGGTCCTGACCTTGCATTCGGGCGAGACCATGTCGGGCGCACACCTGGACGAACTGATCGCCCATGCCCGTCTGGCGGTGGCGGCGCTGAACAATTTCCCCCCCCAATATCCCCGCTTCATGCTGGAACAGGCGGCGATCGCCGGCGCGCTCAATCCGGACATCCTGTCGGACGCCGCCAAGGCGGCGGAGGCGGCCCGCTACATCGCCCAGCGCCTGGATACGCTGAGCGAGGAATATGAGCGCGGCTGGCATGGCGAACCCACCAGTGACGGCGGCTTGAAATTCTGGCGCGACGTGCGCGGCGTGCGCGAAGCAGTGGCGGTAGACGGCGCCCTGATCGCTTCCGCCGATGCCCGCAAGCTGGACAAGATGGCGGGCGAGTTGCAGACCACCTATCTGCGCGCCGGCACGCTGAAGCGCAAGGACGAGACACGGGAAATCCGCTCGCCCTCCGAGCTGTTGGACACCATCTTTGAATGGGGCCGCAAGGGGCTGGGACTGCAGCGCTACAAAGGGCTGGGCGAGATGAATCCGGAGCAGTTATGGGAAACCACCCTGGACGAAAACGCCCGCTCCCTGCTGCTGGTGAAAGTCCAGCACGCCGATGAGGCCGACGAACTCTTCGCCAAGCTGATGGGTGACGTGGTCGATCCCCGCCGCGAATTCATCCAGGACAATGCGCTCTATGCGGCGGTGGACATCTGATGGCCTTCCGCTTCCAGAAGCGGATCTCCATTTTGCCGGGCGTCCGCGTCAACCTGTCCAAGTCCGGAGTCTCCACCAGCCTGGGTCCGCGCGGCGCCGATGTGACTATCGGCAAGGACGGCGCCACCGCCAATGCCGGCATTCCCGGGACCGGACTGTCCTATCGCCAGAAGCTGGGTGGGAAGATCAAAGGCGTGTTACTCGGCGTCCTGGCCGTGGTTGGCGGCCTGGGCTTTTGGGCCTTCCAGCACCAGGACAAGATCGAAAAGGCGACCGCGCCTGCGCCGTCGCCCGCCGCTATCGCACACCCGGAGCCGGCTTCCCTACCCGAAAGCCCGACCACAGCATCTCAAGCCTCCGCCGTCCGTTTTGTCCACCGCGAGGGATCGATTCTACGCGACGAACCAAAGGCTTCCGGCAAGACTCTCAAGAAAGAGTCGAAGGGTGTCCAGGTGATGTTGCTGTCGGAAAGCGATGGGTGGGCCATGGTGACGGATGGCAACATCACGGGATATATGCGCTCGTCGATCTTGGGAGCCACTCCGCCCCAATGAACCGGCGGCCTTATGCGCGCGCCAACCGGTCCGCGACGATGTGCTGGACCTGTGCGTTGGAACAGATGGTCATGTGGGGTCCTGACACTTCCACTACCTCGACCATTTCCGAAGGCGGCGGCACGGAGGCCCGCCAGTCGATGACACCGTCATTCCGGCTGACGATAGCGGTCAGCGGCACGGGCGGCGGTTCGGCAACGGCACGCAGGGCGTCCAGCTCCTGCAGGTTCCACAACAGCGCGGCGGCCTCGGCCAGGGGCGCCAAGGGCGTCGTGACCGGGATGTGGATGGGACTGACCAGGGTGATGA
>DATBCP010000147.1:0-6619 GCA_036270435.1 Rhizomicrobium sp.
GGCCGGCAGCCAGCGCGCCACCACCGACGAGCCGGTGATGCGATGAGTCCAGCCGTTGATCTTGGCATCCTTCAGGCTGGCGGCGAGGAGATGGCGATAGACCGGCCGGTAGACGTCCTGCTGGATGTCTTCCTCGCGGGAATAGACGACTTTCACGGGCCCATCGACATGCTGGGCGATGCGCGCCGCCTTGACCGCCATGTCGGGCTCCAGCCTGCGGCCAAAGCCGCCGCCCAAAAGATGCTGATGCACTGTCACCTTTTCCAGCGGCAGGCCCAGGGCCTGGGCAACGCTGGATTGCGTTCGCGCCATGATCTGGGTGCCGATCCACACCTCACAGCCGTTGGGCGTGATATGGACAGTGCAATTCATCGGCTCCATCGTGGCATGAGCCAGGAACGGCAATTCATAAGCCGCTTCCAGCCTGTCGCCGTCGTTCAACCCCTTGTCGGCGTCACCGATCGCCTTGGCGATCGCGCCCTTGGCCGTGCTGGCCTGGCGGATATCGTTCCAGATCAGCGCGGAATCGACATCGGCATTGGCGCCGTCATCCCAGGTGATGGCAAGCGCCGCCAGACCCTTTTTTGCCGCCCATTGGGTGTCGCCCACGACCGCGACCAGATCATCCAGCACCACCACTTGACGTATGCCGGAGATCGTCTTGGTCTTGGCGTCGTCGACATGGCCGACCTTGCCGCCAAAGGCCGGAGAGGTTGCCAGGGCGGCGAATTTGACGCCCGGCGGCATGACGTCGATGCCATAGACCGCCTTGCCATTGACTTTCTCAGGTGTGTCGAACCGTTTGAGCGGCTTGCCGACCAGGACGAAATTCTTGGGATCCTTGAGCGGCACATTGGCCGGCGGCTTGAGGCTCGCGGCGCGCGCGGCCAGTGTGCCATAGCCCAGTTTGCGGCCGCTGGCACCATGGATCACTTGGCCGGCGGCGGTGCTGCAGGATGCGGGCTCCACGCCCCATTGCTGCGCTGCCGCCGCGACCAGCATGGCGCGTGTGGTGGCGCCGGCGGTGCGCAAGGGTTTCCAGAAAGCACGAATGGAGTTGGAATTGCCTGTCGCCTGCACCCCCAACATGGGATTGGCGTAATGCGCCTCGTCCGCAGGCGCATGTTCCAGCGTCAGTTTGGGAAAGTCCGCATCCAATTCCTCCGCCAGCATCATGGCGATGGAGGTGTAGACACCCTGGCCCATCTCCACCTGCGGCATGACCAGGGTGACCTGGCCGTCGCCCGCGATACGGATGAAGGCGTTGGGCGCGAAAGGCGCGGACGCCGCTTGAGCCGCCGGCAGGTGGAAGGAATAAAGCACAATACCGGCCGCGCCACGCTTGATGAGATCGCGGCGGGAGAGATCGGAAGATCCGGTTGCTGACGGCATGCTGCCCCCTTTACGCCAGGTTGGCGGCTTTCTTGATGGCAGCGCGGATGCGCACATACGTGCCGCAACGGCAGATATTCCCCGCCATGGCGGCATCGATGTCCGCCTCGCTGGGATTTGTGTTGGAGGCCAGCAGCGCGGCGGCCGACATGATCTGGCCCGGCTGGCAATAGCCGCATTGTACCACTTCCAGATCGAGCCAGGCCTTCTGCACCCTCGCCCCGGCCGGTGTGGCGCCGACGCCTTCGATGGTGGTGATCTTTCGGTTGTTGATAGCGCCTACCGCCAGCATGCAAGAGCGCACCGGCTTGCCGTCCAGATGTACGGTGCAGGCGCCGCACTGGGCAATGCCACAGCCAAATTTTGTGCCGGTCATTCCCAGCACGTCGCGCAGCGCCCATAACAGAGGCGTGTCGGGCGACACGTTCACGTCATGGGATTGGCCGTTGATATTGAGCGTGACCATGGAACATCTCTCTAAACGGCCCGGAAGAGAGTGAGCGCCGATATCAATAAAAACTAGGCCGAATGGCGGAGTGAAACAACCGCGAGAGGATCATGGATTTCGGCGCTTGTGCCAGAATGCCCAGAGAATGGGCGGCAGACGCGCGTTATTCCCAGGAGAATATCGCGCGTTCTAAAGCGCCAGTTCGGACACCGCGCGATAATCGCCCAGCTTGCCTTTCACAAATGTGTTGAAGGCGATGGAGTGGCGCGGCGCGCTGGAGGCATTGGCCTCCACCATATGGGTAAGGCGCGAGGAAAACAGGATCACATCATTCTGGCGGGGTGTGATGCGGACGATCGGGGTGTTGTAAATGTTACGCTTGTTGGGTTCGGGAGGAAGGTCGATCTGCTGATAGGTGACATGGCGGGTGAACACCATGTTCGAGGGCGGCGAAGGCAGCTCGCAATAATAGAGCGACCCGGACAGGATCGAGTTGGAATGGGAATGAGCATGCATACCCATGTTGGCGGTGTTGGTCAGGGACCAGGACTGGGTGACATAAAGTTTTTGCGGAATGCACAACACCTCGCGGGCATAGATGTCCAAAATCTGCTGCACCGCCTCCTTGATGCTTTTGAGCTCGGGCTCTTCAAAAATATAGAGATTCTCCGAGATGAAATTCTCGGTGTTGTCGACCATTTTCAGGTTCTTGATGAATTCGATCTGTTGGGGGCTGATGGCGCCGGCGATGTTTGCGCGAAGATAGGGTTCGACGAACAACGGATGGACCTCATGCGAAACAGCAGCCATCTCTTTTCATTCCTCGATCGAAGCGCCCGCGAAGGGACGATATTCCGCCGCGGCACGCAAGCCCTTTTCCCGGCCGGGCCCGGAAGCTACCGCTTCGAATCCTGCTCGACCTTATAGCCGTGGGGATCGCCGACGCTTTTCATATTGTAGCTTCCCAACGCGCCCGGCGTGATGGTCACTTTGGCGCCCAGTGTCAGCTTCGCTTTGACGCCAAAGTCGGCGTTGACCTGGTGCCAGACCTGGCCGTTTTCCAATGTAATGACAAAGGCTCCCTCCCGGTCATAGCGAACACCGGTCAGGGTGGAAACCGCGACCGGCGCCGCGCTCCCGGTGAGGATCTGGAAGAAGCTGGGGTTGCGACGTGGCGGCGGGGCCGGGGTTGTCCTGACCGAGCTTGGCGCCGCGGAAGGCGCGAGCGGAACGGAGGGCACGAGCTGTACGGACGGCACCAGCCGTTGCTGGAAGTCCGGCGCGGGCGGCAATCCCAGTTTTGCCCGCATGGGCTGTTGTGCCCCATAGGTGCAGTCCAGCCAGGTGCGGTCATCCCGAATAGACTGGCAGCGCTGCATCCCCGCCAGGACATCGTCCCGCGTGTCGGCAAGCGCCGGCACGGCGAAAAGCCCACAGCCCATCAAGGTCAACAAGATGCGATTGTTCATGATTGCTCCGTCGCGTGTGCTGGCCGATGCGGAAGTTGGGAGAGGCTAGCAATTGTCCCATATCTTGAACAGGCCGCCACCGCCGGCGGCCTTTCGCGACTGCATCAATCGAATGACGCGTGGCGCCGAACGAAAGGTTTCGCGGGAGCACTCTCAGGTACTGAGAGATGCCGGTCCTGCGTCGCATTGACAGGGGGGAGGGTGGTGGGATCGTTCCGTGCGGCAAGGGCGAAGGTCGAAAATGGCGCATCAGAAATCTTTGGACATCGATCGCAGATCGTTTTTGGCCGCAACGGCTGGTGCTTTTGCGGCCACACCTTCAGCAGCGGCAACCGTCGACGATATTGCCATCATCGACTGTCATATTCATCTGTTTGACGCCACACGGCCTCAGGGCGCGCCTTACAAAGGCGGCCGTGCTTTCCAGGGCGGTGTCGCCCTGCCGTCCATCTACGCCAAAATCGCCGAGCCTCTGGGCATTGTGGGGGTGATCGAAGTCGACTGCAGCCCCTGGATCGAAGACAATCTCTGGGTGCTGGAAACCATTCAGCCCGAACCCATCATGGTCGGCACTGTCGGCAATCTGCGGCCGGAGAAACCGGAGTTCGGTGAATATCTGGAGCGCTATGCCAAAAATCCCCTCTATCGCGGCATTCGCTACGGAAACCTCTGGGGCTACAACCTGCCGGCCCAGATCGACAATCCCGTCTTCATCGATGGCCTGAAGCTGCTGGCCCAACACGATCTGGTGTTGGAAACCGCGAACCAGAACATCGCCTTGCTCGAAGCGGCCATTCGCGTCAACGACAAAGTGCCGGCGCTCAGAATCGTTCTGGACCATCTGCCGGCCTTCGATCCTTCGCCGGACAACCAGGCCGCCTACGACGACGCCCTGAGGAATTTTCCCAGCGCAAGAATGTCTGGGTCAAACTGTCGGAGATCGTCCATCCGGTGCGCCAGCAAGGCGCGCCGCCCGTGATCACGCCGGGGCTGGCCGCCCATCGCGACCGCCTGGATGCGCTGATGCAGGCCTTCGGGGAAGATCGCGTCCTGTTCGGCAGCGATTGGCCCAATGCGGTAGGCGTGTCGGAGGTGCCGGACACCGTCGCACTGGTGCGGGACTATTTTGCGGGAAAGAGCCGTGCGGCCGCGGAAAAATACTTTTGGAAGAATTCCGTCGCGGCGTACAAATGGAGTCGGCGGTCGCCGGAGCAGCCGCATCTGACGTGAGCCACGGGGTATTTTCGTGAAGAAGCTGGTCATCGCATTCCTGGCGGCAGGCGGCGCGGCTGCGGCCCTGTTGTTTCAAGTATCGGCGCAGGAGGCACCGCGCGCCGGGATGAGCGCCGCCGACGCGGCCCAGGCTGTCGAGGATTTCAACACCACCTGCGCCGGCTGTCATGGCGAGGATGGCGGAGGAGGGGATCGGGCTCCCGCCCTGGTCGACAATTCGCACCTGCGCAGCCTGGATGCTGCCGGTATCGCGGCCATCATCCGGGGCGGCCAGCGCGCCATGCCGCCTTTCCCCAACCTTCCGCAAGTCGAGTTGAGCAGGCTGGCGGCCTGGCTGCATTCCAGGAACATGTCCGGGCTCCAGTCCGCACCGCCCGAACAGGTTGCGGCGGGCGAGACTTATTTTTTTGGCTCGGGCGGATGTTCCGGCTGCCACATGGTGCATGGCCGCGGCAGCGCCAATGGCCCCGATCTCTCGGCCGTTGCGGCGCGCTCCACCCGGGCGGAGATGGAGCACTGGCTTGACAATCCGACATCGATGATGGGGACCAAATCGCTTTCCATCTGCCCGGGCTGGGCCTTTTGCGCCGATTTCCAATGGGCGATGCAGAATGTCTTGCTCAAGAGCGGGGAGAAGCTCCGCGGCTTTGCCCGGCGCAAGACGGAGCGGGAAGTGGCCTTGCAGACGCTGGACGGAAAATTCCGTATGCTGCCGGTCGAGCGCATTGCCTCCATTGCGCAGGAAAAGCGCTCCACCATGCCGGACTTTCACGGCAGCGGTTCGGATCGCAGCAATCTGCTGGCCTATCTGGGCACCTTGGGCGGGATCAGCGCCGGCCCGCTCGAGCAAGACGTCAAGCCTGTAACCCAGGCCGAGATCAACCAGGTGATGCATCCCAAGCCGGGCGATTGGCCAACCTATAACGGTCGGCGCGATGGCAACCACCACAACCCGCTGGCGCAAATCACGGTCAAGAATGCAAAGCAGTTGCAGCCGCAATGGGCCTTCGTGCCGGGCGGCGTCGGGCTGGAGGGCGAGCCCATTGTGGTGGACGGGATTATGTATGTCACAGGCGGACCGCAGGTCTGCGCCTTGGATGCCGGGACCGGCCTTAGCATCTGGTGCACGCCTCGCACCAACGGGCTTGGCGTGCAACGATTGCCTGGGGCGCGTGGCGGCGGGCCGTTTCGTATGCCAGCGCCCGCGGCGGCCGGCCCCAACCGCGGCGTCGGGATTCTCGGCGACCGGCTCTATTACACCTCAGATGACGCCTATCTGGTGTGTCTCAACCGGCTCACCGGCGCGGTGATGTGGAGCGAGCCGCTGGCCGAGCCTTCGGAGAAGGGCAAGGTCTATACCTCCGCTTCCGTGATGATCGTGAATGATCTGGTGATCACCGGCATTGCGGGCGGCGACACGCCGATGCGGGGCTTCATTGTCGCCTATCACGCCGACACCGGCAAAGAAGCCTGGCGTTTCTATACCATCCCCAAGCCGGGCGAGCCGCTATCGGAGACCTGGGTTGGGCGTGCCTTGGCGACGGGTGGCGGCGCGACCTGGGAAACCGGTTCCTACGATCCGCAAACCCAAACGCTCTATTGGGCGGTCGGCAATCCTTTTCCCGACACCGATCCTTCAGAACGTGGCGGCACCAATCTTTATACCAACTCGGTGGTGGCGCTGGATGCCAGGACCGGCAAGTTCAAGTGGAGCTACCAGTTCACGCCTTACGACACGCATGATTGGGACGCGACCGAGATTCCAGTGCTTGCCGACATGATCGTTCGCGGAAAGCAGCGCAAGGTCGTCGTGATGGCGAATCGCAACGCGTTCTATTACATCCTCGACCGCGAGACAGGCGAGTTTCTGTCGGGTACGCCATACGCGAAACAGACGTGGGCCAAGGGCCTCGATGACAAAGGCAGGCCGCAAGTGACTCCTGGATCGGAGCCTAGCGTCGAAGGTACGCTCGTGTGGCCCAGTTTGCAGGGCGCGACGAATTGGTTCAGTCCGTCGTACGATCACGCGTCGGGAACCTTTTATGTCGCCGTTCGGGAAATGGGTTCGTATTATTAC
>DATBCP010000148.1:0-1761 GCA_036270435.1 Rhizomicrobium sp.
CAATCCAAATTGTATGTGCGCAACACCACCGCCGGCACCGCGCCCATCGCCACGGGTCTCAGTCGCATCGCCATCATTCCGCGGACGCTGGAGTTCGACACGGTGGCCACCTATGACATCGACCGCTATCACTTTCAGTTCAACATCAACAACCTGAGTGATGAACTGAACTACACCCAGTCCTTCGGCAACCGCGGCACACCCTCGGCGGGCCGCACCTTCATCGTCTCCGTGGGCGTCGATCTCTAACCATGCTGGTCCGGATTCCCCAGCTGTTGTCGGTAAGCCAGGTCGCTGAGATCCGCGGCCAGCTTGCGGCCACCGACTGGGTGGACGGCAAAGCGACGGCGGGAGCGCAATCGGCGCAGCCTAAGAACAATCTGCAAGCGCCGGAAGACGCACCTGCTGCCCGCGCCCTGGGTGAGATCATCCTCTCCGCACTGGGCCGGAACGAACGCTTCATGTCGGCCTCGCTGGCGCTGCGAGTCTTTCCGCCTTTGTTCAACCGCTACGACCGGGGCATGGATTTTGGCGCCCATATCGACAATGCCATCCGCTTTGTGAAGCCGTCGCTGGGGACTGGCGCGGCCATTCGGGTGCGCACCGATATGTCGGCGACGCTGTTCCTCACCGATCCGGACGATTATGACGGCGGCGAGCTGGTGGTCGAGGACACCTTCGGCTCACATACGGTCAAGCTGGCGGCGGGCGATCTGGTGCTCTATTCCGCGACCAGCCGCCACCATGTCACGGAAGTAACACGTGGCAGCCGCTGGTCGTCATTTTTTTGGGTGCAAAGCATGGTACGGGACGAAGCTGCCCGCACCATGCTGTTCGAACTCGACACCGCCATCCAGGGCCTGCGCCAAGCGATCGGCGATACCGGGCAGGTTGTCGGCCTGACCGGGCTTTATCACAATCTTCTCCGCCGTTGGGCGGACGCATGAGGATGTCATGAGTTTCGCCGCCATTCGCCATAGCCTGTTCACCGTTCACATGTGGATCGGTCTTGTCCTGGGCGTCCTGTTGGCCGCGCTGGGCCTCTCCGGCAGCCTGTTGGTCTATGACGAAACGATCTCGGATTGGAGTGCGCCGCCGCCGCATGCCACCACAGCGGGCCAGCCCTTGCCGCTTTCCATGATCGCCGGTATCGCCCGCGACGCCGTCACCGAGCAGGGCCTCATGGTTGGCGCCATGCAGATCATCGTGCCGCAAAAGAAAGCCGATGTGTTGGTCATCCGCCTCAATGGCGTATCGCCCATGGGCGCGCAGCCGATGCAAGGAGGGGCCGCGCCGGAAGGCGGACGCCGCGCCCGGCCCCGTCCGTTGCAGATGTACATCGATCCGGTTTCCGGCGAGGTGTTGGGCACCCGCGCCTTTGCGCAAGTCCCGCTTTTGACCTTTGCCCATCAGCTGCACGGCAATTTCCTGATGGGCCGCGAGGGGCGGCGTTTCGTCGGCTGGCTGGGCGTGGCCATGTGTCTGTTGGGCGTTTCCGGCCTGGTCCTGTGGTGGCCCAAACGCGGGCAATGGAAATATGCCTTCAAGGTGCGCGGCACGGCCACGGGCCTGCGTTTCCATCGCGAGCTGCATGCCACCACCGGCATCTGGATTTTCCTGATTTTCATGGCGGTGAGTTTTTCCGGGGTGGTGATTGCCTGGCCCCGGACTATGGGCGCCACCCAGCCGGCCTTGCGTATTCATGTTTCGCATGCTGCCGGCCAAGCCAAGTCCGTGGGCGCCACCGAGGCGGTGATTGCG
>DATBCP010000149.1:0-4489 GCA_036270435.1 Rhizomicrobium sp.
CTTTTCTTGGCGGTCCGTAGCGACAGCGTACGGACGCAAGCCTAGAAAAGCTTGCCCTATGCGAGCGGTAGCGAGCATGCGCCGCTCAAGCCTTCCGCTTGCGCTCCGGGTGTTCGGCACTCAAACTCGGTCCACTGGATCGTTTTGTCCGCCGGTGGCGGTCGCGGCTCACTTATGCGGCCTCTTGGCTCTGGTTGGCCGGGATTTTTTCCACTAAAATCCCGTCATCCGGCCTCTTCAGGGGAAGGCCGCCAGGGAAGGAAATTATCAATGAAGCTTAAGTTTACGATCGCCGCCGCCGTGGTGGCGCTTTTGGCGCCGCTCGCCGCCTCCGCGCAAGAGGACAAGCCCAATGTCTGTCAATCCTGCGGCAAGGAAGAGATGGCCGCGGGCAAGAAGATGGAGGGCCAGTTCTGGGCGCCCAAGCCCACCACGCCGACACCCTACACCGCGCCCAACAAGCCGCACTGGAAACTGTCGGAGATCCTGACCGCCCATAAGGGCCAGAGCGACTGGGTGCAACCCATCGTGCGCAACAAGGACCAGGAAGGCGACTATATCTCCCTAGGCGCCGGCAAGAAGACCAAGATGAAGATGTATCCCGACGACCGGGTGGTGTTCATCGTCTGGGATGGCTCCATCCGCGTTTCGATCGACGGCTATCAGCCTTTCACGGCGACCAAGGGCTTCATGGTCAATGTTCCCTTCCGCCACATGTTCACCCTGGAGAATGTGGGTTCCACGCCGGCGCTGCGCTTTGAAGTGCGTCAGACGGGCTCACTGCCGATCTATCCGGCCAGCGGAACACCCGATCCCGTGAAGGGTATGACCTACACCAAGGTCATCGAACAGCCCGGCCCGGCCAAGGAAAAGGACTCCAACCCGATCTATGTCGACTATATGAAGGAGTTCAACGGCACGGACAAAGCCTATGGCGGCAAGTTCGTGTGGGACGACCACTTCACCTCTAACATCCTGCGCGGCAAGGGCGCGCCGGTGCCGCCGGACACCAACAAGGGCCACTTCCATGTCGGCTGGACCGAATTCTGGTTCATCATGGAAGGCCATATCGGCATGAAAGTCGAAGGGTTGCCTTACTTCGTCTGCGATCCGGGCGATGTGATGATCGCCGCCCAGGGCCGCTGGCACCGCGCCGGTGACGACCCCAGCGCCGCCTGGTCGACGCGCGTGCCCTTCAATCCGCGCCCGCCGATCCTGCACAATTTCGAAGTCACCGGCGACTGAGCCGACTTTTCGCCAAAAAAGATCAGCCCCCGCGTCCTGGACGCGGGGGTTTTTCTTTGCCCCGGCGGAAACCGCCAGGTTCCAGGAAACTTCATGCTGCACCGCACCAAGGGGCGTCATTCAATGCCGTCTGTGCATCGATAGGGAGCGCGGCCTTATTCCGCCAAATCTCGCTTGGCTGTAAATTTACTCTTGAGTGCAATTCTGCTTATTTGTCCGAGGATTGTGCCGGCTGGCGCAGGATTTCAGGGATAGGCCGCGCGAACAGCGGCGCTTAGCAGGAAGAGTCCGTCATGAAGCGTCTGCTCGTCATTCTGTTCGCCTGTGTCAGCACCACCGCCTTTGCGGATTCGCTGCAAAATCAATTCGACGAGACGGTCAAACCTTTTGTCGGAAAATATTGCGTGGCCTGCCATTCCGGCGCTCAGCCGACCGCGCAGTTCGACCTCAAATCCTATACCTCGATGGACCAGGTCAAGGAGGATTTTCCCCGCTGGTCGCTCCTGGCCGACCGGCTGACCGCGCATGAAATGCCGCCCAAACAGATGCCTCAGCCCTCGGCGGCCGAGGCGCAAAAAATCGTCGATTTCGTGCACGGCGTCCGGGCGGAAGAGATCAAGCGGCTGGGCGGCGATCCCGGCACCGTGCTGGCGCGCCGTCTCAGCAATGCGGAGTATGACAATACCATCCGCGACCTCACCGGACAGGACATGCAGGTGGCCCGGCAATTCCCGGTGGACCCCGCCAACACCGCCGGCTTCGACAATTCCGGCGAATCCCTCACCATGTCGCCAGCGCTGCTCAACAAATACCTGCAGGCGGCGCGCCAGGTCGCCGATCATATGGTGCTCAAGCCCGACACCATCGATTTCGCGCCGCATCTGATGGAGGTGGAAAGCGATCGCGATAAATACGCCATCCAGCGCATTATCGCCTTCTACCAGGTCCAGCCCACTCAGTTTTCCGATTATTTCCAGGCGGCGTGGCGCTACCGCTATCGCGCCCAATTGGGCAAGCCGGGGGCGAGCCTGGCCTCCATTGCCGCCGAGATGGAACTCAGCGGCAAGTATCTGCCCATGGTCTGGGCCATCCTGCACGACAAGGATGCGGTGGGCCCGGTCGCCAAGTTGCAGATTCAGTTCAACGCCCTGCCGGCGCCGGGCGACGCCGCTTCGCTCACGGTGAAGACGCAGGCGATGGAAAATTTCGTCACCCGCATCCGTGCCCATACCGCCATGCAATTCCATTCGCCGGTGGTGAAAGGCCTGCCGGGCCAGTCCGAGCCGCTGCACAATTGGCGCCTGGAGGAGTTTGCCCAGAATCACCGCAAGAGCGATCCTGCGGCTTTGCGCGCCGCCAATGAGCCGGAACCGGCCTTGCCCGAAGTCCCGAAATATCCGCCATTGCATGAAGACGCTTCGCCGCGTTGGGCCGTGCTGATGATGCATGCGCGCCACGGCGATGCGGACCTGGTCTATCCCGTCGGCCAGAAGGCCAAATATCAGGCGGCTTTCGACCGCTTCGCCTCCGTCTTCCCCGATACATTCGTGGTCAGCGAACGCGGCCGCTACTGGCCCGACCAGGCCACCGACAATGGCCGGCTGTTGAGCGCGGGTTATCACAATACTGGCGGCTATTACCGCGACGATACCGCCCTGATGCAGCTGATCCTGGACAAGAAGGGGCAAGACCAGCTCAACCGCTTGTGGAACGAATTCGACTTCGTCGCCCACCAGACCGAGCGCACCTGGGTCCAGTATTACTTCAATCAAAGCGGCGAGGTGGACGGCAATATCAACGGTCCGCTTTCCACCGAGTCCGGCTCCAAGCGTCCGGTCGGGCATGAAGTGACCGACCAGTTCGTGGTCTTCCAGATGCGCGACAAGTATCTGGCCCGCTGGGGGATGGACAAGGAACACAACGATCCCGTCGCGCCCAAGGTCTTCCGCTGGCATTTCGGCCTGATCAACACGACCTTGCGCAACCTGGAAAAGGAACATGTCGCGGCCGAGCCCAAGCATCTGGCGGCGCTGGTCCGTTTCGCCGAACGCGCCTATCGCCGGCCGCTCACCGCAGGCGAGCGCGCCGACATCCTGGCCTATTACAAGAAGCTGCGCGGCGAGAACCGGCTCAGCCACGAAGATGCGGTGCGCGACTCCATTGTCAGCATCCTGATGTCACCGGATTTCCTCTACCGCTTCGACCTTTCGGGGCGGAGCAAAGCGGTGGTGGCCAGCGCCAAGGGCGACAAGGCCTTCAACGCCGCGCCCCTGTCCGACTATAGCCTGGCAAGCCGGCTGAGCTATTTCCTCTGGGCCAGCATGCCCGATGCCGGGCTTCTGAAACATGCCGCCGCCGGCGACCTGCACCGGCCTGCCGTGCTGACGGGCGAGGCGCGGCGCATGCTCAAGGACCCCAAGGTGAAGGGCCTGGCGACGGAATTCACCGGCAATTGGCTGGTCTTCCGCCAGTTCGAGACCAACAATTCGGTGGACCGCCAGCGCTTCCCCAGCTTCGATGACGACCTGCGCGAAGCCATGTTCCAGGAGCCGATCCACTTCGTGCAGGACGCCATCCAGAACGACCATTCGGTGCTGGATCTGCTCTATGCCAAATACACTTTCGTCAATCCGCCGCTGGCGAAGCATTACGGCATGCCGGCCGTGGACGGGGATCTGAACGATTGGGTTCGCGTTGACGATGCCGACAAATATGGCCGCGGCGGCGTCCTGCCCATGGCGGTGTTCATGACCGAATATTCGCCCGGTCTGCGCACCAGTCCCGTCAAGCGGGGCAATTGGGTGGTGCAGAAGGTGTTGGGCATTCGCGTGCCGCCGCCGCCGCCTGTGGTGCCCGAGCTTCCCAGCGACGAATCCAAGACCGACAAGCCGATCCGCGAAATGCTGGCCGAGCACCACAAGAATCCCTTCTGTGCTGGCTGCCATCTGCGCTTCGATTCCTTCGGCTTGGCATTTGAAGGTTATGGTCCGGTGGGCGATGCCCGCACCAAGGACCTGGCGGGCCGCCCGATCGACGCTTCCACCACCTATCCCGGCGGAGTGGCCGGCGACGGGTTGAACGGTCTCAAATCCTTCATTCACGACCATCGCCAGGACAATTTCATCGGCAATTTGAGCCGCAAGCTGCTCGCCTATGCCCTCAACCGCTCGCCGCAGCTTTCCGATGAATCCCTGATCGACAAGATGGACGCCAATCTGGCGGCCGACGGTTACAAGTTCCGCGC
>DATBCP010000150.1:0-7171 GCA_036270435.1 Rhizomicrobium sp.
GCGCCATCGGCCATTTCGCGCCAGCCCCCGGCAACCAATTCTCGGCGCGGTTCAATGTCGCCATCCGTACACTGACGATCGCGGGAGGCGCGGGTGAACTGGGCATTGGCGGTGGTGTGGTTCAGGATTCCCGCAGCCATAGCGAATATGCCGAATGCCTGTTGAAGGCACGGTTTTTTGTGGCTGCGCGGCGGCCGCTGGAATTGATCGAAACCTTGGGGTGGCGGAACGGCTTTTCCCGGCTGGCGCCGCATCTTGCAAGGATGGAAGCTTCCGCAACGGTTTTCGGCCTGGCCTTCGACCGGGGCGCGGCGCTCCAGGCCCTGGAAAGGGCGGTGGCGGGGCGACAAGGGCCGCTGCGCGTGCGCCTGATCCTGAACGAGGCCGGCCATCATGATGCCACCGCCCATGAGCTGTCTGCCAATCCGTCCCACTGGACCTATGCGACCTCACCGCTGCGCACCGACAGCGGCGATGTGCTTCTGAGGCACAAGACGAGCTGGCGCGAGCTTTATGAAAGCGAAGCGAAGCGATTGGGCACGGACGAGGTGGTCTTTGTGAATGAACGCGGCGAGATCACGGAAGGCGCCCGCAGCAACATTTTCGTGTCTCGCGACGGCCTACTTCTGACGCCGCCGCTGAAAGCCGGTGTCCTGGAAGGGCGGTTACGGGCAGAGTTGATCGCCAATGGCAAGGCGCGGGAAGCGGTGCTGATGCCGGACGATCTTTCGGGCGAGGTCTATTTCGGCAATTCCTTGCGCGGGCTGATTCTCGGTGTCGGAAAAATATAATTGTCATCCCGTCCCCCGGTCCGCGCAACGCGCGGCCGGAGGATAAACTCCAGCGGGGACCCAACTTCCAGATGCGGCCCGCGGCCCGCATTGAATTCAAACCTTCGCTGCCAGCGCCGACAGCAGCGCCACGCTTTCCGGGACCACCCAGCCATCCAGTTCGACCAGGCGGCCGGCCGCAATATCGGACCTGGCCGCGCCCGCCAGTCCGTTCGGTTTCAGGAGACCACGCAATTTTGCCGCCAGCGCCTCCGGCGCGGGCGCATCGCGCACCAGGGCGCCGAGCTTGACCGCTTGTCCGCGGTCCACCAGCGCCGTCAGCACATCGTCATAGGGCGTGGGCGGATAGTGTTTCACGAACAGATCGGTGAAGCGGTAGAAGCCCGCCGTCACGGCCGTACCCGCCACCACGATGCTTGCGAGCAAAGTTCTACGCCTCATGCCGTCACCTTTTTCAGATGATCCGCCAGCCTCAACGTCAGCGCGACCAGGTTCAGGGTCGGATTGGAGGCGCCGTAGGTGGGAAACAGCGAACTGCCCGCGACATAGAGATTGGCCACGCCATGCACCTGGCCATCGGCATCGACCACGCCCTGTTTGGGATCGGTGTTCATGCGGGTGGTGCCGAGGTGATGGTTGCCCCAGTCCATGTTTTTGGACCAGTCCTGGCGGCGGTTGATCCTCAGCATGCCGGTGCCCGACGCCAGCAGCTGCCGTCCCAGTTCGCGCAAGGTCTGATGATAGAGCCGGAAATCCTCGTCCGCCACACGCATATGCAGCTTCAGGCGCGGCAGGCCCAGCGCGTCCTTTTCATCGGACAGGGTGAGGCGCCGTTCGGGATCCGGCAAAAGCTCCAGGCCGCAGCCCAGCGAATAAGCCTTGGCATTGGAGGCATCCACACCCAGCGCGATGGCCGTGGTGATCACCGCCGCCTTGCCCGCCTCGTCCAACTCCACCGCCTGTTCCACCGTTGTCAGGGAGCCGGCAACTTGCTTGGCGCGGCGAAAGGAGTCGGTGGGCGAAAAGGTGGCCCGCAGGATGGGGCCGTTTTCCAGAGTGACATTGGAACCATAACAGGGCGCCGGGGGGCCCGCGAATGACACCAGGGTGGCGACATCACGGGGGGTGGGATTGTCGGCGAAGAAGCGACCCACCAGGTCGTTCTGGTTGCCGATGCCGCTTTTCATCACGTCATTGGAGACCAGCAGCAGACGGGCATTCTCCATGCCGCCTGCGGCCAGCACGGTGATGCGGGGTTTCACGGTGAATCGCTTGCCCGCCCCTCCTTGCGAATTGAGGGTGGCGACGTCGAGATGGTCGACCTGCCGCGCATCCGAAGACAGGCGGATGCCGGTGATATTGGCATGCAGCAGCGGCATCACCTTGGCCGCGCGCTTCAACGCGTCTTGATAGCGGTGGCCGAAATAGGTGGGCAGCTCGCTGTCGCGCGTCTTTGAGAATTGGAACCAGCTGGTATAGACGCCACCTTCGCCCAGCGGGAGCAAGGGGGCTTGCGCCCCCATGCTGGCGGACGCCTTGTCATAAAGCCAGGGTCCCGCCTCCACCAGCGCCTGGGCGCCGTTGTAATAGGGAACGAGCGCGGTTTTCGGGAAAGGCCAGCCGGAATGCGGCATCCATTCGCGCGCCTCGAAATCGATGTCGTCCAGCGGCCGGCACCAGCCGCCCCAATGATTGGTGCTGCCGCCCAGGAAGCGCAGCCGTCCCGCATCCAGCGCGATGTAAGAAACGCCGCTTCGCGACCCTCCATACATTTTCTGGTTGGCGGGATCGAAATTCTCGGCCCCCGATTCCAGCAACAGGATGTTCAGCTTGGTGTCCGCCAGCGCCAGCGCCAGGCTGATGCCCGCCGGGCCGCCGCCGATGATGGCGATATCGGGCTCCAGCACCGTGGCGGAAGAAAGCGTGCGGGCATCGAGAAAAGCGGTCAAAGGCCAGATCCTGCAGGACGGTCGAGTGTAGTGCGGGCTCTAGAAAACTGTCTTGTCTGAATTATGTCGGGCACCCGCCCTACACGTCGTCGCAATGGCCGATGTTAAAGCCCCCATCGACGGCGATGGCCTGGCCGGTAATCCAGGAGGCCTGGTCCGACATCAGGAACAAGGCCATATGCGCGATATCGTTGGGCTCGCCCAGCCGGCCCAACGGATGCAAGGCCGTCAACCGGGCCCGGCGTTCGGGCGGCAGGCTCGACAGCAATGGCGTGTTCACGAAACCGGGACACAGGCAATTCACCCGTACCATGTCGGCGGCGTAATCCAGCGCCATGTTGCGGGTCAAGGACAGGATGGCGCCCTTGCTGGCGGTATAGGCGGCACGATTGCGCAATCCTGTGGTCGCCACCCCGGACGACAGGTTCAGGATCGATCCGCCGCTGACCTTGAGCAGGGGAAGGGCATGCTTTGCCACCAGGAAGGAGCCGCGCACATTCACGGCCATCACCGCCTCGAAATCGGCCAGGTCCGTCTCATCGAGTTTGGCGCGGCGCGCGATACCGGCACTGTTGACCACCGCATCCAGGCGGGTGAGGCCGGACAGGATGCGCCGGACTTGTTCCTCGTCGGTAATGTCGCAGATCTGGCTTTTCTCGAACGGAGCCGCGACCCGGTCGATCGCCGTGACCGCCGCGCCCTCGGCCTGGGCCGCTTGCGCGATGGCGAACCCCAGGCCTGAGGCCGCGCCCGTCACCAGGATATGCTTGCCGGAAAAACGCATGCCCCGTCTTTAGACGGGGCATGTTCATTATTCAATGAATTCGGCCGGTTCGCCTGGCGATGACCGCCGGAGGCGGAGATGCGCTGGCCCCTCACCGAGCGCGAAGCGCGAGGGAGGCCCCCGACGCCGCCGCCACCATCGGCTATCGATGGCCACCGGAGGCCGAAATACGCTCCCCCGTCAGCCAGGAAGAATCATCGGAGGCCAAAAACACCGCCACTTTGGCCACGTCTTCCGGCTGGCCGATGCGGCCCAGCGGCGCGCTGGCTTCGACGTTCTTCTGGAATTCGCTGCCGATGATACCCGCCGTGTGGGTGCCTTCGCTTTCCACCATACCGGGATTGATGGAATTGACCCGGATCTTGCGCGGTCCCAATTCGGTGGCGAGG
This sequence comes from Rhizomicrobium sp., assembly GCA_036270435.1. Classification (GTDB taxonomy): domain Bacteria; phylum Pseudomonadota; class Alphaproteobacteria; order Micropepsales; family Micropepsaceae; genus Rhizomicrobium. The sequence goes on from DATBCP010000150.1 coordinate 3,914, forward strand.
ACCTGGGTGATGGTGTCCAGCGCTCCCTTGGTGCCGGCATAGACCGCCGAACCCGGGAGGCCCATGCGGCTGACGATGGAGGAGACGTTGATCACGCTGCCGCCTTCCGGCCCGAACAGGGGAAGGGCCTCGCGCGTGGTCTGCAGCGGCCCCAAGACATTGATGCCGAACTGGCGCTGATATTCCGCTTCGGTGATCTCTTCCAGGGGAGCGAATTTGTACACTCCGGCATTGTTGACCAGGACATCCAGCCTGCCGAAGGCGTTACGGGTCTCCTCCACCAGATGCTTCACATCGGCGAGTTTGGAGACGTCGCCCTGTACCGCCACGGCCTTGCCGCCCTTGGCCTTGATGTCGGCCACGGCCTTTTCCGCCCCCTGCCGGTCGGAGGCGTAATTCACCACCACCGAAGCGCCGGCAGCGCCCAGCGCCTTTGCAATGCCTGCGCCGATACCCTTGGAGGCGCCCGTTACCACTGCCACTTTGCCTTGAAGATTGCTCATCGTCCGTCTCCCATTATTTCGATAGTTCGACGAACATCGTAATGATGAGGCTGCAATTCAAGGGGGCTTCGAACCGAGAGGTTCGAAGCCGGAATTCTCGCTCATCCGGCTGTCGCAATTCCGTCAAACTACTAGGCGAAATAAGCCTTTAGAACAAAAAGACGGACGGGATGCGCATTTTCACAACCATGCTGGCAGCGGGATTGTTGGCGATTTGGGCGCCGGTTGCCGACGCGGCCGAGGCTTCGGCGAAGAAGCCACAGCAAAGTGGTCCTCTCAAGCCCGGCCGCTCGGCCGGTATTCGCGGTGCACAACTGCCCCGCACCGGTCTGGCGTTGGTCGGCGCCAGCGCCATCATCGCCGTGATCGTGGTGGCGGCGGGAACCGGCGGCGGCAGCGGCGGCAACGGTCCCCAGTCCAATTTCCAGAGTGTTCCGACGACGACGACGAACTGAATTGCGACGTCAGATTTTCGCCAGTTGCGCGAGATAGGCGTCCAGCACCGGCCGGTTCAAGCAGAGGTTCATGAACTTGCCTTGGCGGGCAATGGTCACCAGCCCGGCATTTTCCAGTTCCTTGATATGGTGGGAGAGGGTGGCGGGCGTCACCTTTTGGGCACGTTGCAAGTCGCTGCAGCCGGTTGGACCGCCGCAAGCGCCGACCTGCTTGAGGATCTCCATCCGGCGCGGTTCGGCGAGCGCCTTGGCGATCAATTCCATCTGGCGGGGTGTGAGTTTGACAGGCATTGGGGAAAAATGACCCTGAGCTCGACCGGATACAAGTGGGGGCGCGCTAGCGGGAGATCAGCGGCCCGATTTTCCAACTCAGGGATTGCGCGGCTCTATGCGCCAGACTGAGCAAATTGAATCGCCGGAGCGACCCCTTGAAAAGGGGATATTCCTTTCCCGCATATTTCCTTTTGTAGGGCACATCCCCGCCGCCGAAATCGAACACCTGCACGTCATGGTTTTGCGCCGATTCAAAGAGTTTGAAAAACAACACATGGCCGGGCCCGAACCGGCGCAGTTGCCGATTGAATACGGGAAACCAAATGTGGAGCAGATCCCCGCTGCGCAATGCCAAGTTTGACGCGATCCAGGTATCTCCACAGTATAGCGTGGACAATACCGCCTCGCAGTTGTTGTCGTGCATGCTGAGCAATTCCGACAAGAGGGTTCTTGCCCAAAGCGACTTCAGCGCATCGGGGCAGCCGGATCTCAGATATTGGCTGCGCTTTCGATCGATCAGTCTTTCAAGTTCAACGAATGTGTTCGCGGCCTGCCATTGGAAATCCATGGGACCATATTGCTGCACGAGTTGCTGAGTATGACGCTCAACCTCCTTGACGAATTTCCGATTGGTCTTGCGCAGGCGCTCGACATAATCCTTGAAGTGCGGCACTTCCACGCGCATTCCGAGTGAGACAATCCCGTGCCATACGGGAAGCCCGTTTTCCTGCAAGGGCAGATGGTCGAATGAAAATACCGAAAGGCCGGTTGCCTTGAGGATTTCTCGTTCGTTCAATGGATGGCGCAATCCGCCGACTATTCCGAAGCAGTCGGAAAGATGACCCCCCGGTTTTCGCGCTATTCCGGGGATCAGCCCATAGGTGCGCTCGAAGGGAAAGATCGCCTGAATCTTGCTCCGGCTTTCAAGGATCGAGACGAAGACATTCCCCCGGACTTTGTCCACCGCCCTGCAAAATTCGTATGTCGTAAACGGGCTTCTGAGCGCGGCGTCCTGGCCATGAAGCTGATGCCACGTCTCAACCTGAGCCGGTGTCAAATCGCAGATTTTGAGCGTCGACCAGCGCATCGTTTCAGCGCGATCGTGACTTTTGAATGTCCGCAACCGACAAGGTCATTGGATCTCGCGCTCCGATTTTCTGTTGAATGCTCCACGCGTAGGACGGCCGCCGGGACGATCCGGCTGTAACCCGTTAGGCCAATGGCAGAGACGACCGTTAATGCCATCCTGACACGTTAATTAACTCTTTTCCATGACGCACCGCACAAGCGGCCGGGAAAGCTCCAGTACTGGCATGCACTCCCATGGCAGGTTTGTGCTCGGCACGCCGCGCGCGCAGCCTACGGCGGCCACTACGCTGACGCTAACCGCTTTAGCCGCCTGTAAGCGCGGCGTAGACGAGGCCGCTTGGCTCGCCAACCCTCCGGCGAGCTTCATTGGAGATGGATTTTGGTTACCGGCAGTTTGCCGTCTGGCCGCCTGCGCCCCTTCGCGATGTCCGGGCGGCTGCCCTACGCGTGGCTACTACGCTGTCGCTGGGCCGCCAAAGGGCAGCCTGACATCGCTACGGGCGCTTGGCTCTACCATTTTCCGCGCGCTTCTCTGGCAGATTGTTTTACTGGTTGCGCTGCAGTCTGCCTGTTGGCCTCCTGCGCTCCTCGCCCGCCTCAAGTCCCTGTCGGGCGGCGGGCTCGGACGCTTGGCTCACCAATTTTCGCCATCACAAATTTTTCAGGAGTTCACCGCCCTCACAGGGCGAAAATTGGTGGAGCCAAGCGGGATCGAACCGCTGACCTCCTGCATGCCATGCAGGCGCTCTCCCAGCTGAGCTATGGCCCCGTACCAATCAGGGGACCGTTCTGGTGGCGGTCCCGAAATACCTGCCCTGCTTTAGCAAGGCCAACTTAAAAAACAACTACGGACTCAGCTCTCGTCCTTGGAAATGCCCGGATCGATGATGCCGGAGACGTCGTCTTCCTCGTCTTCCACTTCGCCCAGAAGATCGTCG
>DATBCP010000151.1:0-3398 GCA_036270435.1 Rhizomicrobium sp.
CTGGAAAAAGTGACCGGTCGTTTCATCACCCTGGAAGGCGGTGAGGGCACTGGTAAATCCACCCAGATTCGGCGCCTGACCCTGGCGCTGGAGGCCAAAGGCATCAAGGTGCTGGCGACGCGCGAGCCGGGCGGCTCGCCGGGCGCGGAGGAGATTCGCAAGTTGATGGTGGAGGGCGAGCCCGGCCGCTGGGATGCAATCACGGAAACGCTTCTGGCCTATGCGGCGCGGGCGGATCATGTGCGCTCCACGATCGGGCCCGCGCTTCTGGAAGGACGCTGGGTGATTTCCGACCGGTTCAGCGATTCCACCTTTGCCTATCAAGGCGCCGGCCGCGGCCTGGACCGCGAAACCATCCGCCGCATCGACAGCGCCGTGCTGGATGATTTCACGCCCGACCTGACTCTGATCCTGGACTTGGACGCCAGGCTGGGACTGGAGCGCGCCTTGTCGCGCGGTGGCGCGGAAAACCGTTTCGAGAAATTCGGCGCCGATTTCCACGAAAGGCTGCGTCAGTCCTTTCTGGACATCGCACGGCGCTTTCCGGAGCGCTGCCGGGTGATCGATGCGAGTGGAACCGAGGATCAGGTGGCCGAGGCGATCTGGACTGCCGTCAGCCGCCGTTTCGATATCTAAGGGTTGGCCTTATAAGACCTCATGGCCAAACGGACCGCCGACCCCAGCGACAGCGACCGGATCGAGGGATTTTCCCATCCCCGGGAGATTCACGCGCTTTTTGGCCAGGACGAAGCCTTAGGCCGCGCCGCGCGCGCCTTGCGTTCGGGCCGGCCACCCGGCGCCTGGCTGATCACCGGCGCGCCTGGGATCGGCAAGGCTACGCTGGCCTATCGGATCGCGCGCTATCTTCTGGCCTATGGTGCAACGGCTGCCGGGCCCCAGGATCTGTCGGTGCCCGAAGATCATCTCGCGTCGCGTCAGGTGGCCGCGGCCTCTCATCCGGGCCTGCTGGTCCTCAAGCGCGCCATCAATCCCAAGACCGGCAAGCTGATGACGGTGTTGCCGGTGGATGAGGTCCGCAGGCTGGCGGATTTCTTCGGCATGACCAGCGAAGCCGGCGGCTGGCGCGTCGCCATTGTCGATACCGCCGATGACATGAACGACAATGCCGCCAATGCGCTGCTCAAGATGCTGGAAGAGCCGCCCGCCAACGCCATGTTGCTGCTGCTTTCCAACACGCCGGGACGGCTGTTGCCGACCATTCGTTCGCGCTGCCAGCGGCTTGAATTGAGGCCGCTGCCGGACGCCATGCTGGAAATCATGCTGGCGCGGGAATTGCCGGAGCGCGCGGCCTCCGAACGTGCCGCGCTGGCGCGGGTGGCGGGCGGCAGCATCGGCGCGGCCTTGATCTTGGCGACGGGCGAGGGCGCGGTTCTGGCGCAGGAAGCCGACCGCTTGATCGACCAGGCGCGCGAGCCGGACGTGCTGGCGCTTCTGAGCCTGGGCGAGAAGCTGTGGCGCGTGCGCGACGGATTGGAGCAGTTCGGGGAATTCCTGGCGCAGTCGCTGTCGGACCGCATACGCGCCAAGGCCCATGGCGGCGCAGCCGGGCTGGAGCGCTGGGTGGCCCTGCACGGCCGCATCGGGCAAAGCTTTGGCCGCGCCACAGCCCTGAATCTTGAGCCGCGGCAAGTGGTGTTGAGCACGGCCCGCGATCTTTCCCGGACCGCGCGGGGCGGCGGGCTTTGATGCTGATCGACAGCCATTGTCACCTGGATTTTCCCGATTATGCCGGCCAGGTGGATCAGGTGGTCGCCCGCGCGGCCGATGCCGGCGTCGGGGTTTGTCTCAGCATCGGCACCGAGTTGAAGCGCTTCCCCGGCGTCAAGGCGGTGGCCGAGAAATTCCCCAATGTCTGGTGCAGCGTCGGCGTCCACCCCCATGAATCCGAAAAGGAATTGCTCGACGACGAGGCGGCGCTGATCGCCGAAACCAGCCATCCCAAAGTGGTGGGGATCGGTGAGACAGGGCTGGATTATTATTACGAACATTCGCCGCGTGTGCCGCAGCAGAAGAATTTCCGCGCCCATATCGCGGCGGCGCGCAAGACGGGCTTGCCGGTGATCGTGCATACCCGCGATGCCGATGACGACATCATCGCGATCCTGGACGATGAAATGCAAAAGGGCCGCTTTACCGGTCTGATCCATTGCTTCACCGGTACGCAAAAGCTGGCGGACGCGGCCCTGGAGCTGGGGCTTTACATTTCCGTCTCGGGGATCGCCACCTTCAAGAACTCGACGGCCCTGCGCGATGTGCTCGCAACTGTGCCCTTGGAGCGGCTGCTGGTGGAGACCGATGCCCCTTTTTTGGCGCCCGTGCCGCACCGGGGCAAGACCAACGAGCCCGCCTTTGTGGTGCATACCGCCAGAATGCTGGCGGAACTGAAAGGCGTGTCGGAAGATGCGCTTGCCGAGACAACCACGGAGAATTTTTTCCGGCTCTTTTCCAAAGTTCAGCGTCCCGCATGACGTTGGAGGTTCGCATTCTGGGCTGCGGGTCATCCGGTGGCGTGCCGCGCCTGGGCGAAGGCGGGCCTTACTGGGGCGCCTGTGATCCGGCCAATCCCAAGAACCGCCGCAGCCGTTGTTCCATCCTGGTGACGCGCCGCGCGCAGGAGCGCGAAACCCGTCTTTTGGTGGACACATCGCCCGACCTGCGCGAACAGCTGCTGGCAGCGCGCGTCGGCCGGCTGGATGCGGTGCTGATCACCCATGACCATGCCGACCAGTTGCACGGCCTTGATGACTTGCGCGTCGTCACCATGAACATGAAACGACGGCTGGATCTGTGGAGCGATCTCAACGGCCTTGCCGGCGTGCGCAAGAAATTCGGCTATTGCTTTGCCACCCCGGTGGGCAGCGATTATCCGCCCATCCTCAACGCCCATGAAATTCCCGAACCCTTCGCGGCTTTTGATATCGAGGGCGAGGGCGGTCCCGTGCCGGTGCGCGCCTTCGGCCAGGGCCATGGCCGCATCCGCAGCCTGGGCTTTCGCTTCGGGCCGCTCGCCTATTCGCCGGATGTGGATCACCTGGACGAAGACGCCTTTGCCGCGCTCCAGGGCGTCGATTGCTGGATCGTGGACGCACTGCGCCACACGCCTCATCCGAGTCATGCGCATCTGGCGCGCACCCTGGAATGGATCGCGCGGGTGAAGCCCGGACGCGCAATCCTCACCAACATGCATGTGGACCTGGACTATGAGGCGCTGCGGCGCGAACTGCCGGCGGGCGTCGAACCCGGTTATGACGGCATGATCGTGACGTTTTGAAGTCCCGATGCCGCTCCGGGGACTTGAGCGTCCGAAGAGGAAAGAACAGGCTCGATCAAAGCGCCGCTATGCGGTCATGCCCGGTCGGCAGGGCAACTCTTACTGC
>DATBCP010000152.1:0-5656 GCA_036270435.1 Rhizomicrobium sp.
CAGCTCGAAGCGGTTTTCTGCCGTGTTGTCCTTCATTTCGCACCCGGCTCGCGGTACATCCAGGGTAACGACAGGCCAATGGGAACGATCCACATTGTGCCGGACAGGGCATAGAACAGCAGCGCCACATACCAGGGTGCGCCGGGCAGGACATGACGCGCCAGGCCCATGATGAACAAGGCATAGAAAGGCAGCCAGAAAAACACGATCACAATGGCGGCAATCAGGGTCTTGGTGCGGCGGGACATCTTGTTTCTTTGACGGCTGCGAGGCGGGACGGTATCAGAAGCCTTTATGAGCACCACCGGAAACTTCTGGAAAAGTCGCCGCGCCGTGGGCTTCTGGCTGCTGGCGGTAGCCCTGGTCATCCTGGCCATGATCACCATCGGCGGGTTGACGCGGTTGACCGGCTCGGGCCTCTCCATCACCGAATGGCAGCCCATCCTGGGGGCGATCCCGCCGCTGAACCAACGGGAATGGACGGATGCCTTCGCCAAATATCAGCGCATCCCGCAATATGTCCTGGAAAATCGCGGCATGAGCCTGGACGCCTTCAAAGGCATCTTCTGGTGGGAATGGATTCATCGTTTTTTGGGCCGGTTGCTGGGCGTGGTGTTCTTCGTGCCTTTCGTCTGGTTCGCGGCGGTGGGCGCGATCCAACGCAGCGAATGGCCGCGCTTTGTGCTGCTGTTCCTGCTGGGTGGGCTGCAAGGCTTCATCGGCTGGTGGATGGTGACATCGGGCCTGGAGACGCGGGTTTCGGTCAGCCAATATCGATTGGCAATCCATCTGGGTGCCGCGCTCCTCCTGTTGGTGGCGATGGTGTGGATCGCGTTGGAATATCTGCGCGGCGCCCAGAGCACCGGCCTGTCCAAGCGCGCCACCGGTTTCGCGGTTCTGGTCTATGGCCAGATGCTGCTTGGCGCGCTGGTGGCCGGGCTGCATGCCGGGCTGATCTACAATACCTGGCCGGACATGAACGGCCGCGTCTTTCCGGAGGACCCGTTCCATCTTTCGCCTCGGTGGAAGAATTTTTTCGAGAATGATGGCCTGGCCCAGTTCGACCATCGTATCGGAGCGTATATCGTGGCTGCGTGTGCGGCCTGGGTCTATGTCCAAGGCATCAAGCTTTCCGGCCATGCCAAGACCAGCGCCAAGGCGGTGGCGATCATCACGGCTTTCCAAATCTTTCTCGGCATCACCACGCTGTTGTTGATGGCGCCGGAATGGCTGGCCGCCGCCCACCAGGTCACCGCCGCGCTTCTGCTTTGCGCGGCGGTGTGGCATGCCTATGAGGTGCGGACAGCTACTCCATCGCCTGTTCCAGGTCGGCAATAATATCCGCCACATCCTCGATTCCGATGCTCAACCGCACCACATCCGGACCGGCGCCCGCCTTGACGCGGTCTTCGTCCGACAGCTGGCGATGGGTGGTGGAGGCCGGATGGATGATCAGGCTGCGGGTATCGCCGATGTTGGCCAGATGGCTGAACAGCTTCACGCTATTGACCAGCTTGACGCCCGCTTCGTAGCCGCCCTTCAGGCCAAAGGTGAACACGCTGCCCGCGCCTTTGGGGCAGTATTTCTTGTGCAGGGCATAAGAATCATTCTCCTCCAGTCCGGCATAATTCACCCAGCCGATCTTGGGATTGGCCTTCAGCCACTTGGCGACCGCCAGGGCATTGTCGCAATGCCTCTGCATCCGCAAGGGCAGGGTCTCGATTCCCGTCTGCACCAGGAAGGCGTTCATCGGCGACAGCGCCGGCCCCAGGTCGCGCAGGCCCAGCACCCGGCAGGCGATGGCATAGGCCATGTCGCCAAAGGTCTCCCACAATTTCATGCCGTGATAGGACGGGCAGGGCTCCGACAGGGACGGGAACTTGCCGCTGCCCCAGTCGAACTTGCCGCTGTCCACGATCACCCCGCACATGGAGTTGCCGTGGCCTCCCAGAAATTTGGTGGCGGAATGGAGCACGATATCGGCGCCCCATTCGATCGGCCGGATCAGGTAAGGCGAGGCCAAAGTATTGTCCACGATCAGCGGCACGCCGGCGTCATGGGCGATGGCCGCGACCTTTTCAATGTCGGTGATGATGCCGCCGGGATTGGCTATGCTTTCAACAAAGATCGCCCGGGTGCGGTCATCCGGCTTGAAACTGTCGGGCTTGGTCGCGTCAGCCCATTTCACATGCCAGTCGAACTTGGCGAAGCCATGGCTGAACTGGTTGATCGAGCCGCCATAGAGCTGGCGTGCCGCCACGATATTGTCGCCCGGTCCCATCAGCGTGTGCAGCGCCAATAGCTGCGCCGCGTGGCCGGAACCGCAGGACAAAGCGGCGCGGCCATTCTCCAGCGCCGCCACCCGTTCCTCCAGCACCGCATTGGTGGGATTCATGATGCGGGAATAGATGTTGCCGAAGACCTGCAGGTTGAACAAAGCCGCGGCATGGTCAGCATCCTCGAACACAAAGGCCGTGGTCTGATAGATCGGCGTGGCGCGGGCCCCGGTGGCGGGATCGGGCTGGGCGCCGGCATGAACGGCCAGGGTGTGGAAGCCATAGTCGGCCATGATCATCTCCTCGTGACAGTTTTGGGTGCGGGGCAGGTGCCCAGCGGTCTGGCAGGCTTATGGCGTATTATGGCGGCCGCATGAATGGCAGGCCATCCGGATAATTTGACTGAAAATCCGCCGGCTTTATTCCTGGGGCCCCGCCTGCTTTTCTAGGCCAGGTGTTCCAGCTTGAGGTCTTTTTCGATCCGCCGCACCCAGGCCCGGACATCGGGATAGGTAGCGAGATCGATGCCAGCCTGGTGGGCGAAGCGTGTATAGGCCACCAGCGCTATGTCCGCCAGGGACAGCTTTTTGCCGACAAAATAGGCCTTGTCGGCCAGGTGAGCGTTCATCAGGGACAGGACGCGGGCAGATTTGCCGGGCAAGGCAGGGCCGATCTCCTCATCGCTTTTCTTCAGATAGAGTTTCTGGAAGCGCAGCACCGCGATGGCCGGCTCGTGGCTGTACTGCTCCCAAAACAGCCATTGAAACATTTTGGCGCGCTCGAAGGGATCGGCCGGGATCAGGTCGGTGCCCCAAGCCAGATGCAGCATGATGGCATTGGATTGGGCCAGGGGCCCGTTGTCGGCAAAGCGCACCACCGGCACCTGGCCGGCCGGGTTGAGGGCGAGGAATTCCGGCGTGCGGGTCTCGGACTTCAGCACGCTGATCTCGACCCAGTCATAGGGAATGTTCAGCCGGTCGGCGACGAACTTCACCTTCAGGCAATTGCCCGAGATGGAGTCGCCATAGATCGTCATGGCTGCGTTATCGAGGGACATGATTGCTTCCTGGGGCTGGCCTAAGGTTGGTCGCGCGCGATGCGCAGGATGGTGGCGTTCTGGTTTTCCGCCACCCAGATGGCGCCGTCCTCGGCCACCGCCAGCCCCACCGGCGAGCCGCGGGGATGCAGGCCGTCGACATTGTTCCAGCCTGGCGTCAGCAACAGTGGTTCGGATGCCGGTCCCGGATAGGGCATGCTCACTGTCTCATCGCCGCTGGGCGTGGCATACATCTGGTAATGGGGATTGCGCGCAGGCACAGGGATGCCTCGGCGGTCGACGGTGAAGGCGGCGATGCGCGCGCCTGCCGGGCGGTAACCGTGCAGGGCGATCAGCAGCTTTCCGCGCAACTGCGGAAACATCGCCCCATCATAATAAAGCATGCTAAGCGGCGCGCCATGCGGCGGCAGCAGGCGCACGGGCTTGGTGTGGGCCGCGCTGTTGCAGTCCATCACATGCGCATCCGCCCAGGCCGGGTTGGTGCCGGTCATGTCATAGCAATAGGGCCAGCCATAATGGGCGCCCTGGCGCAGCACATTCAATTCCTCGAACGGGCTGTCCGCGGGCGAGAAATCCTCGCTATTCTCCGCCTGCAACAGTGTGCCCGAACTGTGCCGCACCATGGCCACGGAATTGCGCAGGCCACGCGCCATGACGGTGAAGTTGGGCGACCATTTGCCGTCTCCCAGATAGGCGTAGCGCCGGATGCCGGCAGCCATGTAATCGCCCTCCGATTCCGCACAGAAGGTGGTGCCATCCGGCTTGCCGTCTTTGATGCATTGGTCGCTGGGCGCGCCCACCGACAGCAGCATGTCGTTGTTGGTGTCGAAGATGAAGCTGGACAGGGGATGGAAATTGTAGCGCGTCCTGGTATCGGGCGCGTCGGCGATCACGGTTTCGACACTCGCCTTGGGATCGGGGCTAAGGGGATCGAAGCGAAAGATGCGGCCTTGCTCGTTGACATAGACCTTTCCACCCGGGCCGTAAGACATGGCATGGGGCATGTAAAGGTCCGTGAGCAGCGGCGTAATGACGGTGGGCTTGCCCCGCTCGGCCGTGATGCGCAACAGCGCGCCGCCGGGATTGTTCCATTTGCCCGTATCCGTGACCAGGAAATCCTTGCCGCCGGGAAGGGGCAGCAACACACGCGGCAGCCGGATGGTGCGGGCGCTGAAATCGGCGGGCGGCGCGACGACGATGCCCGCACAAAATCCCTTGGCCATGCCGATAGGGGCGCGAGGCCAGCCGTCACAACTCGCATCTGTCGTGTGATAGAAACGCTCGGCTGCTGTGGCGCTCAGGGTCCCTAGCGCAAGAAGCAGAAAAGCAATCCTGATCTTCATCCTCACGCCCCCGTTTTGCGTCAGCCGTTCTTGAGGCTGCCGCCGCGCCCGAACAACAGCGGCTTGCGATTGTCGATGACCCGCCGGTTCACCCCCATCCAGCCGATCTCGCCGGAGAAACGGCCATGCTCGATCTTGGGACAGCGGTTCATCACCACGGTGAGGCCGGCCTCCTGGCCGATCTGCTCGGCTTCCGGGCTGATCACGCCCAACTGCATCCACAACACCTTGACGCCAAGCCGGTCTTTTTCCGCCACCGCTTCGCGCGCGATCTGTGGCGCGTATTGGGACTCGCGGAAGACATCGACCATGTCGACCGGCGCCGGCACGTCTTTCAGGGAGGCATAAACCTTCTGGTCCAGGATGGTCTTGCCCACCATGCCGGGGTTGACCGGAATGATTTTGTAACCCTTGTTCAAGAGATACATCATGGCGAAATAGGAGGGACGAATGTCGTTGCCGCTCGCTCCCACCATGGCGATGGTCTTGACGCTGCGCAGGATCGATTTGATCAAGGTGTCGGGATAGGTCACCCCCTCTCCCCCTGTTGGGGGAGAGGGTCGGGGTGAGGGGGACTTTCCAGTTGGCATAGCAGCGCCTCCAGAACGCCGTCTTGATTGGTGAGAAATTCTGTATTCCAGAACCGCAGCACACGAAATCCGCGACTTCTCAAATAGGTGTCGCGGAATCCGTCATAAATTGTTTCATTGGCGTGTTGGCTGCCGTCGAGTTCGACGATCAAACCGGCCTCCAGGCATACGAAGTCGACGATATAGCGGCCAATCAGGAATTGCCGTTTGAATTTGAAACCGGCCAATCGGCGATTTCCAACCAGCCACCAGAATTTCCTTTCGACATCGTTGGAGGCGAGTCGCATCCTTCGAGCGTTAGCACGCTGGAGCGAGCTTCCTTTTCGAATGCGGGTTGTTACGGGCGTAACCAGGCTACCCCCTCACCCTAACCCTCTCCCCCGATGGGGG
>DATBCP010000153.1:0-9640 GCA_036270435.1 Rhizomicrobium sp.
CTTGTGCTCCGCGCGTTCGGCCCTCGAAATGGTCCACCGGACCATTTCGTTCGCGCGAGCGCGAACCGGGCCTCACCCTGCTCAGGTGCCAAAATTCCTCGCGCTAGTCACGTTGGCGGGTAAGCCCCACGCGCAATGAACGGCCCGTTGCGAAAGCCGGGCTTGCCATAAAGCAACGGCGTGCCATCCCAATTGGTGACGGTTCCGCCCGCAGCGTGCAGCACGGCATGGCCGGCGGCCGTATCCCATTCCATGGTTTCGCCGGCACGGGGATAGATATCGGCTTCCCCCGCCGCCACCAGGCAGAATTTCAGCGACGATCCGGCATTGGTATGGCCCTTGATCGGCAAGGTCTTGAGCAATTCGTCTGTCCTGGCATCGGGATGCGAACGGCTCGACACCGCCACCAGCCCATCGGGTGCCGGTGTGCGGCAGGCAATGTCGCGCATGGTTCCATGGGACAGTTCGAAGGCCCCTTCGCCGGCCCCACCCACAAACAGACGGCCGATGGCCGGCGCGAGCACCACACCGCTCGCCGGGCGGCAATCGACGATCTCACCGATATTGACGGTGAACTCGCCGCCGCGCTTCAGGAATTCCTTGGTGCCGTCCACCGGATCCACCAGGAAAAAGCGCGAGCCCACTTTGGAGACGCGTCCGGCGGCGGTTTCTTCCTCTGCCACCACCGGCACGTCCGGAAAAGCTTTGGCCAGTTCGGCCAGGATCAGCCTTTCGGCTTCCTCGTCGGCATCCGTGACCGGCGAGCGATCCGGTTTCACGCGGGCGTCGCATCCCGCCCTGTAATGGCGCATCACCACCTCTCCCGCGGCCTCGGCGATGCGGACCAGGGTGCCAAGCCGGGACGGGAGCGTTGCCTTCATATTAAGGATTCCTTAAGACCTTGCGGCCCGTTAACCGATTTCTAACCAGTCCGACGGCATTGAGTTCATCATGACAGAGATCGAATTCGCCGCTTTGCTGGTCAGCCGTGTGTGCCATGACCTTGTCGGGCCTTTGGGGGCCGTGGTCAACGGGATGGAGGTGCTGGAGGATGAACGCGATCCTTCCATGCGCGCCGACGCCATCAAGCTGGTGACGATGAGCGCCGACCAGGCGCTGGCCCGCATCCAGTTCATGCGCATTGCCTTTGGCGCCGCTGGTTCCGCAGGCGCGGAGCTGGACCTGGGCGAGATCGGCCGGCTCGCCGGAGAGCTTCTCAAGGGCGGCAAGATTCAGCTGGTCTGGAACGCACAGCGCCTCTACTGGCCCAAGGATTGGGCCAAGCTGTTGATGAACGCCACCTTGCTGGCCGCCGACTGCCTGCCGCGCGGCGGCCTGGTGACGGTGGAATCCGGTTCCGATCCCGCGACGCCGTCCTTTCACATCCGCGCGCAAGGCCCCCACGCCCGTGTGACCGCCGAAGTATCCCAGGCGCTCTTGGGCGAGGCCGCGAATGTCGATGCGCGTCATGTCCAGCCTTTCCTCATCCACAAGCTGTCGCGCTCAGCCAATACCGCGCTCGCTGTTGTGCCCATGGAGGGCGCGGTCGAACTGAAAGCCGGCGCGTGACTTTCGGCTAAACCAGCCGCCTTCCGCTCAGCCGTTCCAGGACTTTGACCGGTGCGCGCTCCGGCTCCGCCATCTCACTGATATCCAGATGGAAAGTCTGTTCCAGGGCAAATTCCCCACCCAGCGCCGCATGCAGTACCTGGTCGGTGAAGACCAGCCAGCAGCAGCCGGGGGGAAATTCGATCGTCCGATGCGGGCTGTTTTGTTGAAAGCCGGAATCCAACTTGCCCGCATCATGCAGTGACAGCATCAACTCGTCATACAGGCTGCGCCGGCCGCGCGTGACGCCCAGTTTGTCGTACAGCCAGGACTTGCCCGGCCAAGACCTCATCGACAAGTGGGGACCCACCCGAGGCAGAAATTCGCGCGCGAAATCCTCGAAGGGTTCGCCCACATGCCAGCGGCGTGGGCCGACGGGCGCGACATTGGCGAAGAAGCGCAGAATGCGGCGGCCGCGCATCGGCCGTGACGGAAAGGCGTCGATGTGCAGCAGCCGGTCGTCGCTGATCTTGGAATAATGCCGGTCCTTCACCTGGACTGGACGGAAGGAGGTGCGGGCGCGCTCCACGTTGCGGTAGGGCAAAAGATTGCGCACCAGCTCCGTCGCCTGGCTGCCGAAGCGTTCGATCATCGCCGCCAGCGCTTGCGCCTTTTCGCCGGTCAGCGAACTGGCCTGCATTTTGCCGCTGGTGTGATCCAGGGAAATATTCTTGGCCTTGCCGTCGGACACGCCGGCGTCCAGGAACGGTTTTTCGGCCTGCGACAATGAAAAGGCGAGATCGGGAAAGAACAACACGCTGCCTGCCTCCAGCGCAGACAGCGCGCGCACCTTCAGGCCCGGATCATAAGGGCCTTTCCAGTTGTCGATCGCCAAGGTCTCAAGCATGGCTTTGCGTCATCGCGCCATAGACCAGGCTGCGCAGGTCACGGCGCAGCCGCACCCGCCGGGCGGTGTCCATGATCGCCTGGGTCATGAATACCACCGCCATGTCTTCCTTGGGATCCACGAAAAAGGTGGTGCAAGCCATGCCGCCCCAGGTAAATTCTCCCGGCGTGCCGGGAATGCCGACCCGTGCCGGGTCCAGCGTCACCGCCACCCCCAGGCCAAAGCCGATGCCGCGATACCCGCTTTCATTGAAGGCGTCGGAGGCCGGCGACAGATCGGCGATTTCCTTGCCGCCCGGCAGGTGATTGCTGGTCATCAGCTGAACCGTCTTGGGCGACAACAGGCGCGCGCCGTCCAACACGCCCTTGTTCAAGAGCATCCGGCAGAAACGCAAATAGTCGTGGGCCGTGCCGGCAAGCCCGCCGCCGCCCGATTCCAGCTTGGGGGCCGAGAACCAGGACGAATTTTCCGGATCGTCGAAAAGATCCAGCTTGCCGTCCTTCAGCATATAGCAGGCCGCGAAGCGGTCGCGCTTTTCGGCGGCGACCTGAAAATCGGTATCGTTCATTTTCAGGGGCGCGAGAATCTTCTCGCGCACAAAACCGGCATAGGACTGGCCAGACACGCGCTCGATCACATAGCCGACGACATCGGTGGCCACCGAATAAATCCAAGCGTCGCCCGGCGCATATTCCAGCGGCAAGTCTTGCAGCTGGGCGATCATGGCGGCAAGGCCGCCTTCGGTATCGGGCTCGGCGATGCGCATGCGCCGATAGGCGGCGTCGATCGGCGTGCGGTTGTGGAAGCCATAAGTGAAGCCGGCGGTGTGACGCAAAAGATCAAGCACGGTCATGCCGCGTCCGGCCCTGTCGCTCGGCGCCGTGCCGTCCCGGACCTTCAAATTGGCAAAGCCGGGAATGAAACGTGTCACCGGATCATCCAGCGCGATGCGGCCTTCTTCCATCAGCATCAACAGCGCGACCGCCGTGACCGGCTTGGTCATGGAATAGAGGCGGAAGATGGCATCTTCGCGCATCGGGATGGCGCGGCCCATATCCATCCGGCCGACAAGGCTTGCATGGGCAAGGCGCTCGCGCCGCCAGACCAGGGTAGCTGCGCCCGGCAACAGGCCGGCATCGACCTGGCCCTGCAGGAAGCGCGGAATGCGCTCCAGCCTCTCTTCGGAAAATCCGTCTGGCATGGTCATGCGGCCGGTTATACCAGAGCAAGTTGGTATCAGATAGAATTCCTGCGTTGCGTTGCGGCGAGGCGATCCGCCAGGAGCCGCGCGAAGGGCGTATCGGCAATACGGTCGAGCGCGGCGACGCCGCGGGGGCCCGCCACAACGCAACCCGAAGGGCCGGGGTCTTTTGCGTCGTGAGTTCGTCGAAAGGCTTGCCCGTATTCCCCGATACGGGCTACGCCTTTCTCCTGCTCACGCCACAAAATCCCTCCGGCGCAGGAGTTCTATCTGATACCAACTTGCTCTCGACCAGCCATGAATGACAGGCATAAAAACTGGCCCGCGCTTTCGCTGCAGGAGGCGCATGCCCGGCTGACCGCGCCGGGGGGTGCTTTTGAAACCGCCGAAATCGCGGTGCGCGGCGTGCCCATGCGGGTATGGAAACACGTGCCCGCCACCGCGGCGCAAGCCTTTGCGCGGGCGCGCAAGCATGGGACGCGCGAATTCCTGGTCTATCAGGGCGAGCGCGTGAGTTATGAAGGTTTTGCGCGCGCCAGCCTGGCCATCGCGAATCTGCTTGTGGAGCGGGGACTGAAAAAGGGCGACCGGGTGGCGCTGGTGATGCGCAACTTGCCCGAATGGCCGGTGGTGTTCCTGGGGGCGTTGTTGGCAGGCGCCATTGTCGTGCCGCTCAATGCCTGGTGGAGCGGGCCCGAACTGGCTTTCGGTATCCTGGATAGCGGCGCGCATTTTGTGTTCGCCGATGCCGAGCGGCTGCCACGGCTCCAAAATCCGCCTCCTCTTGTCGAGCAGCTCTTCGTCACCCGCGCTGCCAATCCGCCTGCCGGTGTGACGGTGTTGGAAGAGATCATCGGCGCGCCTTCGCATTGGCAGGACCTGCCGGAAGCCCCGATGCCCAATGTTTCACTGGCACCGGAAGATGATGCGACAATCTTTTATACCTCCGGTACCACCGGCGTGCCCAAAGGCGCGCTGGGCACGCATCGTTCGCTCACCACCAATATTTTCGCCATGCCCTTTTCCAATGCACGCAATGAGCTGCGTAGAGGTCCCCCCTCCGGCCTTCGCATCGCAAGCGCTGCTACGGCCACCTCCCCCTCATGCGCTGCGCGCGAGGGGGAGGGCGGGCCTGAGCAGCAGCGTGTCACGCTGTTGGCCGTGCCGTTCTTTCATGTCATCGGTTCATTGTCCGTCCTGCTGCCCAACATGGTCGCCGGCGGCAAGCTGATCCTGATGCGCAAGTTCGAGGCGCGCGAAGCGCTTGACCTGATCGCCCGCGAGCAGGTGACGGTCACGGGCGGCGTGCCGGCGGTGGCGCTGGCCTTGTTGGAAGAGGCCGGCGGCAACGACGACCTGTCTTCTCTGCGACTGGTCACCTATGGCGGCGCCCCTTCGCCGGCCACGTTGCCGCGCCGCATCCGCGACCGGCTTGGCGCCCTGCCGGGCCAGGGTTGGGGCATGACCGAGACCTCGGCCACCTGCACCACCCATTCGGGCGAGGATTATCTGCATCGCCCATCCAGTTGCGGCCCCGCTTTGCCGGTCAGCCGCATCAAGATCATGAAAGACGGGATCGAACAGCCGCCGGGAACGGCCGGCGAGTTATGGGCCTTCGGTCCCAATATCGTGAAAGGCTATTGGAATCGGCCCGAAGCCAGCGCCGAGGTTTTCCAGTCCGGCTGGGTCAAGACCGGCGATCTCGCCATGCTGGACCATGAGGGCTTTTGCACCATCCTGGACCGGGCACAGGACATGCTGATCCGGGGCGGGGAAAACATCTATTGCGCGGAAGTGGAGAATGTCCTGGCCCAGCATCCGGCGGTGATCGATGCGGCCCTGGTGGGCCTGCCGCACCCGCTGTTGGGCGAAGTGCCGGCCGCATTGGTGCAGACGCGCGCAGGGACGGCGCTGAGCGAAAAGGCGCTGCAGGATTTCGCCGCCCGGCAGTTGGCGGCGTTCAAGGTCCCGGTCAAGGTGCATCTCTCGCAAGCGGCATTGCCGCGCAACGATGGAGGCAAGTTGATGAAGAGCGGCTTGCACAAGGTGTTTCGCGCATGAATTCGCCGAGCCTCCATGTCACGCCGCGCATCGTCATCCCCGAGGATGAGCTTGAGGAGCGATTCATCCGCAGCTCCGGCCCGGGCGGGCAGAATGTCAACAAGGTCGCCAGCGCGGTTCAGCTGCGTTTTGATGTGCGCCATTCGCCCAGCCTCACCGAACTGGCGCGCTCGGCTTTGCTTTTGGGCGGGGGGCTGACACGCGATGGGGTGCTGGTCATCACCGCGCAGCGATTCCGCGAGCAGGAGAGGAACCGCGCCGATGCCCGTGCGCGCCTGGTGGAAATCCTGCGCCGGGCGGCGACGCCCAAGACGCCGCGCCATGCCACCAAGGTGCCCAAGGCCAGCAAGCGCAAGCGGCTGGAGAACAAGAAGCGCCGTGCCGAAACCAAGCGTGGCCGCGCCAAGCCGGCGTGATCGGTTGGGTCCTAGAGCAAGTTAAGGTCAGATTGAAACAGCTGCGTTGCGTTGCGGCGTGGCGATCCGCCAGGGTCGGTAGCGACAGCGTACCGACGCCGAAGAGCGTATCGGCAATACGGTCGAGCGCGGCGACACCGCGGGCGCCCGCCGCAACGCAACCCGAAGGGGTGAGCCGCGGCATGCGAAGCATGTGAGCAGGTCCAGTGGACCTGCGAAAGCGGCGAACGGTCCAAAGCGACAGCGTATGGACGCGCCTGAGCGAAGGGAAGGCGCGAGGCCGGGACGCCGCGCATGCTCGCTAACGCTCGCATAGGGCAAGCTTTTCTAATTCGCTACGCTCATAAGAAAAGCTAAGCCAGCTTGGGCGAGCGGCCGGGTCGGCCCGATATGTAGATGGACTGCTGCCCCCGGCGCGTCGCTTGTGCTCCGCGCGTTCGGCCCTCGAAATGGTCCACCGGACCATTTCGTTCGCGCGGTCGCGCGAACCGTGCCTCACCCTGCCCACGCCACAAAATCCCTCCGGCGCAGCGATTCAATCTGGCCTTAACTTGCTCTAAAGCGTGGCTACAGGTTTCGCCCGATGGCAAGAAACTTTGCGCGGCGCAGGCGCAACAATTCTTCGCCGGAAACTCCGTCCATCTCCTTCAGACCCTCTGCGATCCTATCGGCAACCGCATCGATCGTCTCCGCGGGCGCGCGATGCGCGCCGCCGACCGGTTCCGGCACAATGGCATCGATCACCCGGAGTTGATGGAGGTCCTGGGCGGTGATTCGCAAGGCCTGAGCGGCTTCCTGGGCCTTGTCGGCGCTACGCCACAGAATCGAGGCGCAGCCTTCGGGCGAAATCACCGAATAGATCGCGTGCTCCAGCATATAGACACGGGACGCCGCCGCGATGGCGATGGCGCCGCCCGACATGCCTTCACCGATAATGGTGGCAATAAAAGGCGCGCGAACCGACAGGCCCGCCTGGATCGAGCGGGCGATCGCTTCCGCCTGCCCGCGCTCTTCCGCCGAGACGCCGGGATAGGCGCCGGACGTATCGCAGAACGTCAGAACCGGCAGGCCGAACTGGTCGGCCATCTCAAAAATACGGACCGCCTTGCGATAGCCTTCCGGCATGGCGGAGCCGAAATTGTGCTTGATGCGGCTTTGGGTATCGTTGCCTTTTTCCTGGCCGATGAAGGCGACGGCGCGGCCGCGGAAACGCGCCAGCCCTGCGACCACCGCCTGATCCTCGCCGAAGCTGCGGTCTCCGGCCAGCGGGGTGAAATCCTCGAAAATGCGTCGGGCATAATCCAGGAAATGCGGCCGCTCGGGATGACGGGCCACCTGCACCTTCTGCCAGGAGCTCAACCGCGCATAGGTATCGGCGACCAGCGTTCCGGCACGGGTCTGAAGCCGCGCGACCTCGGCGTCGATATCCATGCTGGGGTCTTCCTCGGCGAGCTTCCTCAGCTCGACAATCTTGCCTTCCAGCTCAGCGATCGGACGCTCAAATTCCAGGTAATGCATGACTCACGGCCTTGATGAGCGGAGAAAATGGCATAGCCCGTCCGGAAAAGGAACGTCTAAAGAACCGTTCATTTTCAATAGCTTATCCGGCGTTCTTGGAGGGTTTGGCTCGTGCCAGGGGATGGGCGGAGCGCATCATGCGGCTCAAATGGTCCCGCGCCACATGGGTATAGATCTGGGTGGTGGCGATGTCGGCATGGCCCAAAAGGGTCTGCACACTGCGCAGGTCCGCGCCGCCTTCCACCAGATGGGTTGCGAAAGCGTGGCGCAGGACATGGGGCGAGACCCGCGCCGGATCGATTCCCGCCTTTAGCGCCACCCCCTTCAGCAACTGGTGGAATCGCCGCCGGGTGAGAAAACCCTCGGCGCTGCGTGAGGCGAAGAGATAGCGGTTGTTCCTGTCATGCTTGGGCACGAATGCGTCCCGCACCTTGAGATAGGCGTCGAGTGCCGATCGCGCGGCGGGGCTTAAAGGCGCCAGCCGCTCCTTGTTGCCCTTGCCGGTGACGCGAAGGAAGCTTTCCTTGGACCGCACCGCCGCCAGGGTCATGCCCGCAAGTTCGGAAACCCGAAAGCCGCCGCCATAGAGCATTTCCAGAATCAGGGTCAGCCTCAGGCCTTCGGGCGACGTGTCTTGCGCGGCGATCCGCAGCATCGTCGCCAGGTCATCGCCGGAAAGCACTTTGGGCAAGGGACGGCGCGCCCGCGGCGCCGCGATGGTTTGGGTGGGATCGTCGGTCCGGATACCTTCCGTGTACAGAAAACCGTAGAATTGGCGCAGCGCCGAAAGCTTGCGCGCCTGGGTGGAAGCGGCCATGCCGGATGACGAAAGGCCGGCAAGAAAGGCTCGCACCTCTTCCCGGCTGGCCCGGGCCGGATCTGATCCCTTAAGGCCCGGATGCGCCGCAAACCCCACCAGGTCGCGGCGATAGGCGGCCAAGGTATGCCGGCCTGCGCCGCGCTCGGCCCCCATCATGTCCAGGAAGGCCTCGATCAGATGGGCAGAGCCGGCCGCCTTGCGGCCGTGTACGGAACGAGTCATGGCGACAGATGTAGCATGCCTACTCAAAAAGACAGTGTTGGTGTATCGGGATGACATGACATTGACAAAAACCGTGGCGCTGGTCGGCATGATGGGGGCGGGAAAGACCTCCATCGGCAAAAGGCTGGCCACGCGCCTGGGCGTGCCGTTCGCCGATGCCGATCACGAAATCGAAGCCGCCGCCGACATGACGGTGGCGGAGATTTTCGCCAAATATGGCGAACCGGAATTCCGCCGGCTGGAGCGCAGCGTCATCACCCGCCTGCTGCACGCCACGCCGCATGTCCTTGCCACCGGTGGCGGCGCCTATATGAGCGACGTCACGCGGACCGCGATGAAGGAGGCGGCCTTCACCGTCTGGCTGAAGGCGCCGATCGACATCCTGCTGGGACGCGTGCGCAAGCGCCAGGAACACGACCAGTCACGGCCGCTGCTGAGCAATGGCGACATGCGTGCCACGCTGGAACAACTCTCGGCCGTGCGCGAGCCGGTCTATGCCCTGGCGGACATGATGCTGGAATCCGGCGACGAGCCGCATGGGGTGCTGGTGGACAAGATCGTTGCGGTGCTTGCCGCCCATGGGATATGCGAGACGCCATGAGCGAAAAGGCTTCATATCAGAAGATTGGGGTCGGATTGGGCGAACGCGCCTATGACATCCATGTCGGCGACGGCGTGCTGCGGCGGGCCCCAGAATTGCTGGCGCCTTTTGCCAGGGGCGTCGTGCCGGTGGTGACCGACAGCCATGTGGCCGGCATCCATCTGAGCGCGCTGCTGACGTCTCTCAGGCAGGCAGGACTGGACGCACGCGCCGTGGTGATGCCGCCCGGCGAAGTGAGCAAAAGCTTCGCCGGACTGGAAAGGCTGAGCGGAACACTGCTGGATATGGAAATCGACCGCAAAGGCCTGGTGATTGCGCTGGGCGGCGGCGTGATCGGCGATCTCAC
>DATBCP010000154.1:0-11787 GCA_036270435.1 Rhizomicrobium sp.
CTCAATCTGGTGCATGTCGATGATGTCGCCCGGGGGCATCTTGCCGCGTTGGACCGCGGCAAGATCGGAGAGAATTACATTCTGGGTGGCGCTGATGTGGGGCTTCAGACCATGTTGGGCGATATCGCGTCCCTGACGGGCCGCCGTGCGCCGACTTTGAAGATCCCTCGCGCCCCGCTGTTTCCGCTGGCCTGGGGCGCGGAAGCCTTCGCCCGCGTCACCGGCAAGGAGCCGTTCCTGACCGCCGACGCCTTGCGCATGTCGCGCTATCGCATGTTCTTCAGTTCCGAAAAGGCCCGGCGGGAATTGGGCTATACTGCGCGTCCCTATCAAGAGGGGCTCAGGGACGCGTTGAACTGGTTCCGCGAGAATGGGTATCTGAAATGATCGCGGGCATCTTGTTCGGCTTCATTCCACTGGCCATCTGGCTCTATCTGCTCTTGTTCCATAACGGCTTTTGGCTGCTGCGGGAGCGCGACACCAAGCCCGTGACGGCGCCGTCCACCTGGCCTTCGGTGGTGGCAGTGGTGCCGGCGCGCAACGAAGCGGATGTGATCCAGCGCAGTATCGGCAGCCTGCTGGCCCAGGATTATCCTGGCGCCTTTCATATCATGCTGGTGGATGACCAGTCGGATGACGGCACCGGTCCGCTGGCACAGGCGTTGAACGCTGACCGCCTGACAGTCCTGAGGGCTGCGCCGCGTCCCTCCGGCTGGACAGGCAAGCTTTGGGCGATGAATCAAGGCGTGGAGCAAGCCAGCGCGCTTCAGCCGGAATTTCTCTGGTTCACCGATGCCGATATCACCCACGCGGCCGACAATCTGCGCCAGCTGGTGGCGCGCGCCGAGGAGGGGGGCAAGGTTCTGGTCTCGCTGATGGCGCGCCTGTCCTGCCGCAGCTATGCCGAGCATTTCCTGATCCCGGCCTTCGTCTTTTTCTTCGACATGCTGTTTCCCTTTGGCGCCGTCAACAATCCGCACAGTCCGGTGGCGGCGGCGGCCGGCGGCTGCATGCTGGCGCGGCGAACCGGTTTGGAGAAGGCGGGGGGGCTCGACGCGATCCGCGGCAACATCATCGACGATTGTGCCCTGGGCCGTGCGATGAAGCGCCAAGGCCCGATCTGGCTTGGCCTGACCGACCGGGCGGTGTCCTTGCGGCCCTATGATCATATTGCCGACATCCAGCATATGGTGACGCGCACCGCCTATGCGCAGCTGGGCTATTCTCCCGTGGTGCTGGCCGCGACCCTGTTGGGGCTGGCCATGGTCTATCTGGCCCCGGTGATGACGGCGTTGTTTGCCTGGGGTCCGTCGCAACTGGCAGGATGGGTGGCCTGGATCATCATGGCGGCGATGTATGTGCCCATGCTGCGCTTCTATCGCCTGTCGTGGTTGTGGAGCCCCGCCTTGCCGCTGATCGGCGTCTTCTATGCGATTTTCACCTTCCAGTCCGCCTTGCAACATTGGTCGGGCAAGGGCGGGATGTGGAAAGGCCGCGCGCAAGCCAAGGACCAAGAAATGAGCGGCCAGGCATGAGCAGTGTCGCGGAACTCCAGTCCGGCAAGGGCCATCATGACGAGAATTTTCCCGTTGCGTCTTTCCTGATCGCGCCGCGCCACCGCGCCCCCGTGCTGGCCTTCTACAAATTCGTGCGGGCGGCCGACGATGTCTCCGACAATGCGTCCGCCACCGCGGAGGAAAAACTCAAGCTGCTGGAACAGATGCGCCTGAGCTTGGTGGGCGAAAGCGACGCCATACCGGAAGGCGTGGATTTGCGGACCATCCTGTCGGAGCGCGGCCTGTCGCCGGTCCATGCCCTGGACCTTCTGGAAGCCTTCCGCCGCGACTGCACCAAGCAGCGCTACCGGGACTGGGACGATCTGGTGGATTATTGCCGCTACAGCGCCATGCCCGTGGGCCGTTTTGTGCTGGATGTGCATGGCGAAAGTCAGAACCTGTGGCCCGCCAACGACGCGCTCTGTGCAGGCTTGCAGGTGATCAATCACTTGCAGGATTGCGCCAAGGATTATCGCGAACTCAACCGCGTCTATATTCCCGAACCCATGCTGGCGGCGGCCGGAATCGGAGTCGAATCCCTGGCGCAGGACAAGGCCAATCCCGCCTTGACCGGGGTGATTTCCGCGCTCGCCCGCCGCAATGCCGAATTGCTGGAGACGGCGCGCCCCTTTGCCGGTGCCATCAAGGACGGAAGGCTGGCGCTGGAAGTCGACCTGATCCACACCCTGGCCTGTGACCTCAACCGGTTGCTGATGAACCGCGATCCGCTGTCGCAGGCCGTTCATCATTCCAAGATGGATGTGGCGGCCCTGTTCCTGAAACGCTTTCCCGCCTTTGCGCTGATGCGCCTCACACGTTCAAAAGACTTCTTGGCCAGAAAACCATGACCAACGCAGAAAATATCGGCGCCCCGGCCGCCAAAGCCGTGAAGAAGAAGGCCAGCACCAGCTCCTTCTATATCGCCATGCGGCTGATGCCGGCGGAAGAACGCGACGCCATGTTCGCGATCTATGCCTTTTGCCGCAAGGTGGATGACATAGCCGATGACGGCGTGGGCACCCGTGCCGAGCGCCATGAAAAGCTGGGACAATGGCGCGAGGATCTGCGCGCGCTCTATGCCGGCACGGTCTCTGCCTCCCCAATCCCACAACATGTGCGCTTCCTGGCCCCGGCGGTGGCGCGCTATGGGCTCAGGCTGCAGGATTTTCTCAGCGTGTTGGACGGCATGGACATGGATGTGGCGGAGGACATTGTCGCGCCCAGCCTCGACATGTTGGATCTGTATTGCGACCGGGTGGCGAGCGCGGTGGGCCGGCTTTCCATCAAGGTGTTCGGCATGGAGGAAGAACCGGGGTTCGAGCTGGCGCATCATCTGGGCCGGGCGCTGCAACTCACCAATATCCTGCGCGACATCGATGAGGACGCCGCCATCGGCCGGCTCTATCTGCCCAGGGAATATCTGGAGGAGATGGATTGCTGCCGCCAGATGGATCCGCTGGCCATCATCGCGCGGCCCCAGATCGATGCGGTCTGCCGCCGGGTGGCGAAACTCGCCCATCAGCGTTACGACCAGGCGAACCGCATCCTGGCGGCGAGGCCCAAGGGCCGCATCAAGACGCCGCGCCTGATGGGCGCGGTCTATTCCGAGATCCTGTCTGCGACCGAAGCACAAGGATTTGCGCCACCGCGCCGCCGCATATCGCTGCCCAAATCGCGGCTGTTGTCGCTGGTGCTGCGGCAGGGGCTGTTTTCATGACGCGACTCGGATGACGGGCCAAGCCCCCGGCGCGCAGGGCGCGCCCAATAATAGAGTCTTCGTCATCGGTGCGGGCCTTTCCGGCCTGTCGGCGGCCACCATCCTGGCGGCGCAGGGCGTGTCCGTCACCTTGATCGAAGCGGCGGGGCAGGCGGGTGGGCGGTGCCGTTCCTATTTCGATTCCGCCATGGGCGGTATCATCGATAACGGCAACCACCTGGTGTTGTCCGGCAACCGCGCCGTGCATGACTATCAGCGGCGCATCGGCGCAAAGGGTTCGCTGGTTGGCCCCTCGCGGGCGGAATTTGCCTTCGTGGATTTGAAGAGCGGTGCACGCTGGTGGCTCAAGCCCAATGAAGGGCCGGTGCCGTTCTGGGTCGCCCGTGCCGGCCGGCGCGTGCCGGGCACCAGGTCCGGCGATTATCTGCAATACACCCCGCTGCTTTGGGCGGACCGCAGGGCGCGCATCGGCGATATTGTCAAGGATCGCGGGCCGTTGTGGGAAAGACTGATGCAGCCTTTTCTTTTGGCGGCGCTCAATACCCAACCGGAGGAGTCTTCTGCTGCACTTGCGGGTGCGGTGTTGCGCGAGACTTTGGCCAAGGGTGGCCGCTATTACCGTCCGCGCATTGCCCATCCGACTTTGGCGGCGGCCTTTGTCGATCCGGCGCTGGCCTTTCTAAGGGCCCGCGACGCGTCGGTGCAATTGGGAACGCGGTTGCGCGGTCTGACCCTGGGCCGGCGCAACGCCTTGGCGCTGGATCTGGGTGAGGCGGCCGTGCCGCTGACGCGGAGCGATGCGCTGGTGCTAGCGGTGCCGCCTTGGGTGGCAAAGGACCTGATCCCCACCATGACCGTACCCGATGATTTTCGCGCCATCGTCAATGCGCATTTCAAGATGCCCGGCCCTGCCGGCGCCTCGCCAATGCTGGGGGTGATCGGAGGGGTGGCGGAATGGATCTTCACCTTCCCCGATCGCATCTCGGTCACGGTATCGGGCGCCGACGCCATTGTCGACCGGGACCGCGAGGACCTCGCCATTCGCATCTGGGCGGATGTCACCAAGGCGCTGGACATCCAGGCGCCCTTGCCGGCCTGGCAGATCGTCAAGGAAAAGCGCGCCACCTTTGCCGCCACCCCGCAACAGGATGCGCGCCGGCCGGCGGCCAAAACCGGATGGCCCAACCTGTTCCTGGCCGGCGACTGGACCCAGACCGGGCTGCCCGCCACCATTGAAGGCGCCTTGCGGTCCGGCGAAGCGGCTGCGGCTTTGGCGCTGAAGCATCTGTCTTTATAGTGGTCCCCGAGATGAACCAGTTGAACCCGGGCGCGTTTGCCGCCCCTCCCATGCATGAGGTTGAAGGCGCCATTCGTGCCGCCACCGATGCCATCCTGTCGGAGCAGAAGCCTGATGGGCACTGGGTCTATGAGTTGGAGGCCGACGCCACCATTCCGGCCGAATATGTCCTGCTGGTGCATTATCTGGGAGAGACGCCCAATCCGGACCTGGAACGCAAGATCGGCGTCTATCTGCGCCGCATCCAGGGCGACCATGGCGGTTGGCCGCTCTATCACCAAGGCGCTTTCGATATTTCGGCGACGCTCAAGGCGTATTTCGCGTTGAAGATGATCGGTGACGACATCGAGGCGTCACATATGGCGCGGGCGCGGGAAGAACTTCACAAGCGCGGCGGCGCCATCAAGGCCAATGTCTTCACCCGCATCTTGTTGGCGCTGTACGGCCAGACCAGCTGGTCCAACATTCCCACCATTCCGCCGGAACTGATCCTGTTGCCGCGCTGGTTTCCGGTGCATCTCTCCAAGATGAGCTATTGGGCGCGCACGGTGATCGTGCCGCTCCTGGTGCTGGCGGCGAAGCAGCCCTTGGCGCGCAATCCGCGGGATGTCCATGTCGATGAGTTGTTCGTGCCCGGCGTGCCGGCGGCGTCTGTGCGCGCGCCGCATCAAAGCGCCGGCTGGTCGGCTTTCTTTGCCGGCCTGGACAAGGTGCTGAAGGCCGTGCCCTGGCCGAAAGGAATGCGGGCCGCGGCGATCGAGGAATGCCGGCGCTGGACCACCGAAAGGTTGAACGGCGAGGACGGGCTGGGCGCGATCTATCCCGCCATGGCCAACAGCGTGATGATGTTTGACGTGCTGGGTTATCCGCCGGATCACCCAGACCGTGCCATCGCGCGCAAGTCGGTTGAGAATCTGTTGGTGGTCAAGGATCACGAAGCCTATTGCCAGCCCTGTGTTTCGCCGGTGTGGGATACCGCTTTGGTGGCGCATGCCTTGATGGAGACGCGCGACGAAAAGGCGGGCGCCGCTGTCGCGCGCAGCCTGGAATGGCTGAAGCCGCTCCAGGTGCTGGACGTCGCCGGCGATTGGGCGCAAGGAAAGCCCGACGTGCCGCCCGGCGGCTGGGCCTTCCAGTATCGCAATGATTATTACCCCGATCTGGACGACACCGCCGTGGTGGTGATGGCTTTTGACCGCGCCCGGCACTCCGGCTTGGCGGAGCGCCAATATGACGATGCCATCCAGCGTGGCGCGATCTGGGTGGGCGGGTTGCAGTGCCGCAATGGCGGCTGGGGCGCCTTCGATGCCGACAACAGCTATTATTATCTCAATAACATTCCCTTCGCCGATCATGGCGCGTTGCTGGACCCGCCGACGGAAGATGTCTCGGGCCGCTGTGTCGGCATGTTCGCGCAATTGGGGGTGCCTGCGGACGATCCGCGGCAGAAGGCGGGTGTCGATTACCTGATTCAGGTGCAGCGCGAAGATGGCAGCTGGTGGGGTCGTTGGGGCGTCAATTACATTTATGGCACCTGGTCGGCGCTGGCGGGGCTGAATGGCGCCGGCTTGCGGCCCGATCATCCTACCATGAAGCGTGGGGCCGGCTGGCTTGTCGAAATCCAGAATGCCGATGGCGGCTGGGGTGAGAATTGCGACAGCTACAGACTGGATTACAAAGGCTACCAGCCCGCCCCATCGACCGCGTCACAGACCGCCTGGGCACTGCTGGGCTTGATGGCGGCGGGCGAGGTGGATCATCCCGCGGTGGCGCGGGGCATCACCTATCTCAAGGCGACGCAGGAGGCCGACGGGCTGTGGAGCCAGCCGCATTACACCGGCGGCGGTTTTCCGCGGGTGTTCTATCTGAACTATCACGGCTACCCGAAATTCTTCCCGCTCTGGGCGCTGGCGCGCTACCGCAATCTCAAGAGCGGCAACAGCCGTCGAGTTGAGTTTGGACTGTGATCAGCCCTTAATGTCATCCCCGGCGAATGCGAGCGATAGCGAGCATGAGGGAAGGGGACCCAGGTGGATCGACCCAGTCCAGTCTTTCCACCTGGGTTCCCTTCCCCTCGCGTTGCCGACGCAACGCTCGGCCGGGAATGACAAGTGGAGCGTCCATTCATGACAATCCTTGCGGTTACCGGATTAGCCAAGGAAGCCAGGATCGTCGGCACCGCCGGTGTGGTGGCGGTGGCAGGCGGCGGGGATGGCGACGGGCTGGCAGCCAAGCTCAATGCGTTGCATGGCGATATCAAGGGCGTGATTTCCATCGGCCTGGCGGGGGCGCTGTCGCCGCTGCTGAAAGTCGGCGATGTGGTGGTCGCCGCCGAGGTGCTGACAGGTACCGAAAATTGGGATTGTGATGAAAATTGGCGGGTGCGGCTGGCCTCGCGCCTTCCTTACGCGCATCGCGGTTCTTTGTTCGGCAGCGATGTGATCATCGAACATCCGGACACCAAAGCCGGCCTGCACGAGACCACCGGCGCATTGGCGGTGGACATGGAAAGCCAGGTTGCTGCTCGATTCGCCGCAAGTCGCAACCTGCCGCTGGCGGCTTTGCGGGTGATTTCCGATGATGCATCGCATGTGTTGCCGCCGGCTGCCCTGGTGGCGATGAAGCCGGATGGCGGCATCGCACTGTGGCGGGTGCTGCTGGCGCTGCTGAAAAAGCCCGCACAGGTACCGGCGCTGGTGCGCACGGCCCGGGCCTCCAACAAGGCGTTTGCCGAACTACTCCGCTGCCGCGATCTCTGTGGTGTCGGACTTGCCGGTGCGGATCTCTGACATCTTCTTCTCGACATGGCGGGAGAAGACATATTCGGCCGGCCGCTGGTTGGAGAGGTCGATCTCCGGCGCCATCGGGCCTTCGGTCTTCACCCCGCGTATCAGGATCGGCAGCATCTTGAGCGGATGCTTGATCGCATCGGTGGCGGCGGTGCCTTCGAAGCCGCAATGCACCATGCAGTTGGCGCATTTCTCATACTTGCCGACGCCGTATTTCTCCCACTCCGTGCCTTCCATCAGCTCGGTGAAGGTCTTGGCATAGCCCTCGCCCAACAGGTAGCAGGGCTTCTGCCAGCCGAACACGGTCAGCAGCGGCATCGACCAGGGAGTGCATTCATAGGTCTGGTTGCCGGCCAGGAAATCCATGAACAAAGCGGAATTGGTGAATTCCAAATTCTTGCCGCCATTGCCGCGTGACAGGATCTCGCGGAACATCTTCTTGGTGCGCTCGCGGTTCAAAAAGTGCTGCTGATCGGGCGCGCGCTCATAGGCATAGCCGGGCGACACGGTGATGCCGTCCACGCCCATCGCCATCATCTCGTCGAAGAACTTGGCGGTGCGCTCGGGATCGGCGCCGTCAAACAGCGTGCAGTTGATCTGGGTGCGGAAGCCGCGTTCCTTGGCCAGCTTGATCGCGGCCACGGCTTTTTCATAGGTCCCGTCCTGGCAGACCGACTTGTCATGCATCGCCTTGTCGCCATCCAGATGGATGGACCAGGTGAAATTGGGATGCGGCCTGTACTGGTCGATCTTCTTGGCCAAGAGCAGCGCGTTGGTGCACAGGATCACGAACTTGTCGCGCTCGATGAAGCCGTCCACGATCTTTGGCATGTCTCGGTGGACCAGGGGCTCGCCGCCGGCGATGGAGACGGCGGGCGCGCCGCATTCATCGATCGCATCCATGCACTGCTTGACCGACAGGCGCTGGTTGAGGATCTCATCGGGATAATCGATCTTGCCGCAGCCGGCGCAGGCCAGGTTGCAGCGGAACAAAGGCTCCAGCATCAGGACCAGCGGATACTTGCCGCCGGAGAGATGCTTCTTCATCACATAGGCGCCGATCTTGGCGGCCTGACGCAGCGGCAAACCCATAGCCTTATGCCCTCAATTCGGCGGGAAGACGGAACTCGATATGTTCCTTCTTGCCGTCCATTTGTTCCACTTCGACGTCTTCGATTTCGCCCAGCGCGGCGATCACATGGCGGACCAATTCCTCCGGGGCGGATGCGCCCGCGGTCAGGCCCACGACCTTCTTGCCGCGCACCCATTCCGGCTTCAATTCGCTGCCGTCATTGATCAGGTAGGAGGGCACGCCTTCCTCGATCCCGATCTCGCGCAAGCGGTTGGAATTGGAGCTGTTGGCGGCGCCCACCACCAGGATCACGTCGGCGATCTTGGCCAGTTCGCGCACCGAGGTCTGGCGGTTCTGGGTGGCGTAACAGATGTCGCTGGTCTCCGGCCCGACGATGTCGCTGAAGCGTTTCTTCAGTGCCGCGATGATGCCCTTGGTGTCGTCGATCGACAGCGTGGTCTGGGTGATATAGGCGACTGGGGTGGCGGGCGGAATACCCAGCGCCGCGACATCGGCCTCATTCTGCACCAACGTCACCGGCGCGCCGACCTGGCCCATGGTGCCTTCCACTTCGGGATGGCCGGCATGGCCGATCAGGATCAGGGTGCGGCCATGGGCGACATAACGCTTGCCCTGATTGTGCACCTTGGAGACCAGCGGGCAGGTGGCGTCCAGCACGGGAAGGCCACGATCCTGCGCGGTCTTGACCACCGATTGCGGTACGCCATGGGCGCTGAAGACGGTGACGGCGCCTTCCGGCACCTCGTCCAGTTCCTCGACAAAGCGCGCGCCCTTGTTCTTGAGCGTGTCCACCACATGCTTGTTGTGCACGATCTCATGGCGGACATAGACAGGCTCGCCATACTTATCGAGCGCCTTTTCCACGATATCGATGGCGCGGACGACCCCGGCGCAAAAGCCGCGTGGCTGGGCAAGAATGACTCGCATCTCGGTTCCTAGCTTGGCTCCAAAGGCTGGCCGCCCCCGGCCCTAGCCCCGCCCGGCGCCTGGCGGGCAAAATACATGGTTTGGCGCTGCAACATAGCCATTTTCCCTGTTCGGGATAGGGGGTGCAACCCCTTCGGTGACAGGGGTAACGCCTACCCCTTGAAGGGAAGCGGGGGAACCCACGAAATGTTGCCAAAACCCAACCGAAATCCGGTGGCAAAGCCGCTTGTTTCAGGGCTACAAGCCACTCGTGACAGCCAAGCTTGCCGGGCGGCCCGGGGGGCAGACGGCCGCAGGCGGCATAAGATGGGGCACCATGTCCAGTAAATCCCATGATGCGGAGACGGTTCGGGCGCCCCAAGGCCATGCGACCGGCCAGCCGATCGACATTGGCCAGCTGCCCCCTAAACAATTGAATGGGGCCATTACCGCCTCTGCCAGGCTGGTCGACGCCACCCTGGAGGCAGTCCTGCCCCAGCCGGCGGGACGCCAGGCCCGGGTCCAGGAGGCCATGCGCTACGCCATCATGGCCGGCGGCAAGCGTCTCAGGCCGTTCCTGGTGCTGCATTCGGCGCGGCTGTTCGGCGTGGATGATTCACGCTCCTCAAGGGTGGGGGCGGCCATTGAGTCGTTGCACACCTACAGCCTGGTGCATGACGACCTGCCTTGCATGGACGATGACGATTTGCGCCGCGGCCGTCCCACCACCCACATCGCCTTTGACGAAATGACGGCGGTGCTGGCGGGCGATGCGCTACTGACCATCGCCTTTGAGATCCTGGCTGACGCCCGCACCCACCCATCCGCGGACATACGTTGCGCGCTGATCGCGCGGCTGGCGGAGGCTAGCGGCCATAGCGGCATGATCGGCGGACAGATCATCGACATGCTGGCGGATAAGAGTTTCGGCGTGGACGATGTGATCGACCTGCAGCGGCGCAAGACCGGCCAGCTGTTCGAATTCTCCTGCGAGGCGGGACCGATCCTGGGAGCCGCTGGCGCCGAAGACCGCGCCCGGCTCAAGGCCTATGCCGAAGACATGGGCGTGGTGTTCCAGATCACCGACGATCTGCTGGACGTGACGTCAACCGCCGAGAAGACCGGCAAGGCGGTGGGCAAGGACGCCGACATGGGCAAGCAGACGCTGGTGACCTTGCTGGGGCTGGACGGTGCGCGTGCCGAGGCCGAGGCGCGCGCCCGGCGTGCCGTCGAAGCCCTGGGTCCCCATGCGGCCCGGGCACCGGAATTGTCGGCCTTACCGTTTTTTCTGCTAGACCGGGACGCATAATGCGTGCCGGAGGCTTTTTGCTGGACCGCGATAGCTGACGGCCACAAAAAGGGCCGGATTTGTTGGGTTCCTATTCATGTTTCAAGCGTTACACGGGGGTTGAGGAGATTTTTCATGAATCGCGTTTTGAGATCGCTCTCTGTGGCGCTAATGCTGGCCGGCACTCCGGCCTTGCTGGCGGTTGAGATATTGCCCGTCCAGGCGCAAGCGGCGGATCCCGCAGTGGGCCAGGTTCAGGGCTTTTACGACGCGCTGCTGGCATCCATGAAATCGGGCGGCAGCGCCAAGTCGCGCTATGAGAAACTCAAGCCGGCGGTGGAAAAGGCGTTCGACCTTCCCACCATGACGGCAACCGCCGTCGGTCCCAGCTGGGCTTCGCTGTCCGATGCCGACAAGAAGGCGCTGATCGACGCCTTTTCCCGCATGACCATCGCCAACTATGCCAAGAATTTCGATTCCTATGGCGGCGAGAAATTCACCGTGGAACCGGCCTCGATCGCGCGCGGCAACGACCATTTCGTCAAAAGCGCCTTGAAGACCTCCAAGGAGACCATCGCCTTCAACTACCGCACCCATCAGGTGGGGTCGGAGTGGAAGATCACCGATGTCTATCTCGCCGGCAATATCAGCCAGATGGCGCAGAAGAGATCGGACTTCGCGGCAACGCTGGCGTCTAGCGGGCCTGCCGGCCTCGCTAAGCGCATAAATGCGCTTAGCGATCAAATGCTCGGCTAAGCCTCGCATTTGGCCGGCAATTGAGCTTGCGGCTTTTCTATTTGATTTACCCCCATCCGTCACAGCTCAGGTCGGCTTCGCCGACACTTCGCTGTGACACCTTCCCCCTCCAATGGCTTCGCCACGAGGGGGAAGGAAGCTGTCGGATGCTGATGGTCGCTCGGCGGAATGCCTCGCTCGAGACATCTCGAACTGCGACCAATCCAGGAATCTCGAGCCGCGCATTTCGTGCGGCGACCCTCCGCTAGGGCCATGACCAGCCTCCCCCTTCGCGTGCGTAAGCACGCCCAAGGGGGAGGTGGCCGAGACGGGCGCAGGAGCGAAGCGACTGCGTGATAGTCGAGGCCGGAGGGGGTAAGTCAAATGAACGGCCACCGCGCGGAAG
>DATBCP010000155.1:0-5051 GCA_036270435.1 Rhizomicrobium sp.
TGCAGGCGACCACGCCTACCGATATCCCCGACGCGCTGAACAAGCTGCCGGATTTCATCGGCGGCGCCAGCCCGCGCAGCCAGAACAATGGCCAGAACAACAATTCCGGCAACACGCTGAATCTGCGCAATCTGGGCCCTACCCGCACCCTAGTACTGCTGGATGGCCAGCGCGTTGCGCCCTCCAACCGGGACGGCACCGTGAACGTGGACGCCCTGCCTCAGATGCTGATGAGCCGCGTGGACGTGGTCACCGGCGGCGCATCCGCGGTCTATGGCTCAGATGCCGTGGCCGGCGTGGTCAACTTCATCCTCGACAAGAAGTTCGCCGGCTTCAAATACGACGTCAATGCCGGCATCTCGAAATATGGCGATGCCGCGGAAGAGAGGATTGGCCTAGCCTGGGGCACCGACTTGTTCGGCGGCCGAGGCCATTATGAGCTGGCGCTGCGCCTGTTCCAGCAGGACGGCATTCAAATGCAAGCGCGCCCCTATGGCTATAATCACAATACATGGACGCAGGCCGGCAACGGCACGGCCGCGAATCCGTTCGTGAACGTGCCCTATGGCCATCTCTTCAATCAGGGCACCACGGGCACTATCACCTGCGGCACCGGCTGCAACCTGAACAGCTACACCTTCACCGGCGCCGGCCAACTGGTGCCCATGGTCCATGGCATTCCCACCGGGACAGCCGGTCTGGAGTCCGGCGGCGATGGCGGATTCGAAGACAATATCGCCACCCTGCAGTCGCGCCAACGCCAGGGCGAATTCTTCAACCGCTTCAGTTATGACATCACGCCGGACATGAATTTCTATGTCCAGGCAGGCTGGGCGGAGTCGGGCGACTATTCCACCTGGGCGCCGCTGGTGGTCAGCGCGTCCAGCAGCCGGCCCAACACCTTCTTCACCAACAATCCGTTTCTGAGCGCCGACGCGC
This sequence comes from Rhizomicrobium sp., assembly GCA_036270435.1. Taxonomy (GTDB): domain Bacteria; phylum Pseudomonadota; class Alphaproteobacteria; order Micropepsales; family Micropepsaceae; genus Rhizomicrobium. The sequence continues at coordinate 940 of DATBCP010000155.1, forward strand.
AGGCGCGACTGACCGCGGCGGCCACCGCGGCCGGCAATTTCGTCAAGGCGCCCGTTGCTTTCTCCCCGAATCCCAGCGCCGGTCTCCCGCTCGTGACTGGGCCTACGGTTGCGCCAAACACGCCCTTCTTCACCGATCCGTCCTATGTCCCGCAAATTGTCAACGGCCAGAATGCCTACTCGCAAGGCGACGTCTATCTCACCAAGGGCGTCGACCGGAACCTGAGCATGACCACGGGACTGACCGGCAGGCTCGGCAGCCTCGACTGGAATATCTTCTACAGTCACCAGGAAAGCCGCGTGGAGGTGAACGACCCCACCAACACCAACAACGCCCGTTATCTGGCGGCGCAGGACGCGGTGATCGCGCCGACAGGCACCAAGATCACGGTCGGCGGCCTCACCACGGATGTCAGCGGCACGATCCAGTGCTGGGACGTGACCCAGCCGCAATTCGCCGCCCTGTATGCGGGTTGCGTGCCAATGAATGTTTTCAACCCGACCCAGGGCATCACCCAGGCCGCCTGGAATTATGTGAAGCAGGACACGCAGTGGATCCTGACCCAGCAGCTCGACAATATCGGCGGCGGCATTTCCGGCAGTCTTGGATTGGGCCTGCCGGCCGGCGAAATCACCGGCTCGCTGTCGGCGGAAATGCGCTGGCGCACCTATGACCTGCAGAGCAATGCGAATCCGACCGACTTCGTCAACTGCACCGGCTTGCGCCTGTGCACCCAGAATGGCGGCGCGGCGCCCTCGCTCTATACCCAGAACACCAATGCGCCGGTCAGCGTGGACGACAATGTCTGGGAGACGGCGCTCGAGTTCAACGTGCCTCTGCTCAAGGACTTTCCGCTGGCCCAGGACCTGAATGCCGACATCGCCGGTCGTTACACCAGCTATTCCGTTTCCGGCGACGCCGAGACCTGGAAGATCGGCGTCAATGACCGGATCAACGAGGCCATTCGCTTGCGCGGCACCATGTCGTACGATCTCCGCGCGCCCAACCTGAATGACCTGTACGCGCCGATCTCGATCACCTCGACTGGCTTCAACGACTTGCTGACCCAGGCGCCTGCTGGTGGTACCCAGCTGGTCACCAAGGGCAATGCCGGCCTGACGCCGGAAGTTGCCCATACCTATACGCTGGGTATCGTGCTGACGCCGGATTTCATTCCCGGCTTCACCACCTCGCTGGACTATTACGTGACGCATATGACCAACGCGATCACAAACATCAGCTACCAGACCACGTCGGTGCAGAATCTCTGCATCACCAGCGCGCCGACCTACAATTCGCCCTATTGCCTGCTCGCCATCCGGCCCGTTGCCCCAGGCCAGCCCGGATATACTGCGACGGCGAATTTCCCAACCCAGATCCTGAGTTCGCCTCTGAACAGCGCCAACATCCAGATGGAAGGCTGGAACCTCGAAGTGGACTACAACTTCGACTGGGCCGATGTGTGGAGCGCCATACCTGGCTCGGTGACCTTGCGGCATCTGACGACCTACCAGCCGGTGCTGGAGACGCAGAATCTTCCCGGCACGCCCTATGTCTGGACATCGCAGCCCAAGGTCCGCATGACCAGCTTCATCAGCTACACCGTGGGCGACTGGGGCCTGGATGTTCAGAACCAGTGGCTGTCCGGCGTGAAGAAGGCCACCGGTCTCGTCAACCAGGTTTATCTGGCGCCGCGCATTTCCAGCTATGACGCGATGGACGTCACCATCCACCGCAGGTTCGACATGTGGGGCGGGTCGTCCTCCCTCTATTTATCGGTCCAGAATATCGGCAACACGCGGGCACCTCTGGCGCCGAGCAATTCCACCAATCCGGGCCTGTTTTATCCCGTACCTGGTTCTACCGGTCCCGGCTTTGGTTACAACGACATGGGCCGCTACTTCACCCTCGGTCTCAGAGGCAATTTCTAAGAGCGAACCAATTGTCGGTTTTGGACCGGCGCTGTTCTCCAGGGCCGGTTTTTTTTGATTAGGCCACCGGCACCACATCAAAGGCGATGGTGGTTCGCGCCGCCCGGTCATGGAAGGGCACGGTGCCGTGCCATGTGTAGGAGGGGAACAGCACCAGCCTGCCGGGAACCGGCTGGATGGTCCGCCGGATCGGTTGCTTCAAGGCGATATCCATCGGCGGCTCGCCGAACTTGATCCAGCCTTGCATGGAGGTTTCATCCCTCACGGCGTCGGGCACGCAGACATAGTAACAGGAGCCGATCCAGCCATCGGGATGGTAATGATTGACATGAAAGCCGCTATCCTGAAGCCGCGACGACCAGGATCCGGAATAGCGGAAGCTCTTGCCGCGCCGCGACGCGAAGGGGTGCGCTGTGTCTTCATCAAGTTCGGCGATATAGCGTGCGACCGCTTCGTCGATCCGCTGTTTCAGCTTGGTCACCAAGGGCAGGCCGGCTGGGAACAGGTGGCCGGGCGTCTGGGTGCCGCCGCGCAGGCTTTGGTCGATCAATTCCCGGCTTTTGGGATGCAGGCGGTCCAGCGACGCGTTCAGTTCGGCGTTGAAATCCGCCATGTCTGAAAACCCCGGCGGCGGTTCCAGGTCGAAAATCCGTACCAGCCTGTCGTAACCGTTGATCGTGTCATCCCGCCCATCCTCCAACATGCGGGACGCGAGGCTCAGAATGGCCAGGCAGGTGGCGCTGTCCGGCGCTTGGGCCAGTCCCTGTTCGCACAGCCAGGCGGCTTTCTGGGGATCGCCGATCATCAAGGCAGGTTCGGCCGCCAGACTGAGCAGCTTGGGCTCATAGCCGTGGCGTGCCAGAACGGCTTCGAACAGCGCCAGGGCTTCGCCATGCCGTCCCATCGCCGCCATCATCTGGGCAGCGCCGATGGCCGCCAACCGGTCACCCGGATCGCGCGCCTGCAGTCCGGCATATATGGCATGTGCCTCGGAATCGCGCTTTTGCCTGGCGAGCAGGAAAGCCTTTCCCAGCAGAAGTTCGCGGCTTTCGGGCGCGCGTTCGTAGGATTTCAGCAATTCAGCGCTGCGGCCCAGTTGATACAGCAGCGCATTAAAGTCGAGATGCAGGGCGGGATCGGCGGGGGTGCGGGCGATCTCTTTTTCGAGAAGCGCCATCGCTTCGTCAAAGCGGTTCAAGTTCTGAAGGGTTTCGGCTCGGTGGCGTGCCAGGCCGGGAAGAGCCGGATGCAGGGCTTCGGCGCTGTCCATTGCCGCCAGCGCCTCGCTGTCCTTGCGCTGGCGGCGCAACGCTAATGCCAGCTGCTGGTACAATTGTGCCTTGAGATGGTGCTCCCGAGCTGTCGCCAGCCCACTGCGTGCGGCAATTTCGGCCTCATCGGGGCGGCTGGCGTCCACCAGAATTGCGGAGAGAGCCAACTCGGCATGGGCAAAGCCAGGCATGAGGCGGAGCACCTGGCGGATGCTTTCCTCCGCCTCATCCAGCCGGCCTGTCCGGTGCAGCAATGCTCCCAATTCAAAATGCGCCTGCACGAAATCGGCGTTGTACTTTAGAGTCGTGCGAAGGGCCGTTTCGGCCTCATCCATCCGGCCGAGCCGGGACAGCGCCAGTCCCAGGTTGAAGGCGAATGTCGGTTCGCGCGGCGCGGCTTTTACGGCTTGCTGAAACAACGGGACCGCTTCGCCGATACGGCCCTGATTCATCCTGAGCGTGCCGGCAATGTTCATCAGGTCGGGGTCGGCCGCCAGCTTGCCGCTGAAAAACGGCGCCAGAGCGATCTCGGCCGCCATCAGATTGCCGTTCTGCAGTGCCATTGCCGTCGTCGCCAGGATTTGCTGAACGGGTGTTGAAGATCGGGGCCCTGTCATTGGCCTAGTTTAACGGAATTCCGGACCTGCCGCCCAGATCACCAGCGACTTGCGCAATCCGCGCGTGATGGGCGTGACACGGTGAAGCGCGTTGGCGCGGAAGGCCATCAGGCAGCCGCGCTCCCGGGGTGCGGTATCGACCGGATGTGCGGCGCGCACTTCCAGGTCGCAACCGTCGTAGGATGCGCCATCCGACAATTGCAGGCTCATCGTGATCTTGCGCGGTTCCTGGCCGGGATCGCCGCGATAGCGCCCGTAATCATTGTGCCAGTCGAAATAGCCGGCGTCCTCCT
>DATBCP010000156.1:0-14395 GCA_036270435.1 Rhizomicrobium sp.
CCCGGACTGTTGCCCGGCTCGACCTTGGGCGGCACCGGTGACCAGACTTCCGTCAATTCGGGCTTTGGCAACGGGTTGCCGGCCGGGGCCTGCGCCCAGCTGGAAACGGGTAACAGGACAAATAGCAAAACGAGTTTCTTCATTTGGGATCGGACTCCTGCACCGGACGGATCTTGATATTGCGATAGGAAATTTCAGCATATTCGGCTTGGAACAAGATCTTGCCGCGATCCAGCTTCTGCCAGCTGTTCGAGGCGGCATCCCATTTGCGCATGTGGCTGATGCGCATATTAACCTGGCCGTTGACCAGGTAGACGGCGGAATCGCCGCGCACCGCCACGTCCACGCTGTTCCAGCCCGGCTTTTCCAGATTGGCGCCATGACGGATGCGGACATATTTGTCGTGATCGCCCTGGGCCGAGACCCGGCCGTCCGGCGCATAGAAAGGCGAATGGTCCTGCAATGGATCCGGCCCCGGCAGCGGCGGCACGTTCTTTGTGGCGACATCGGCCTGGGTTGTGATCAGCCAGAGATCGCCGACATCCTTTTCCTCGATCTGGCATTCGATGCCGTGCGGCCAGTTGTTCGGCGTGCTCTCATAGGCATGGAAGATGATCCCGGCATCTTTGAGCCGCATCATCCGCGGGGCGAATTTCTTGTCACCCCATTTGTATTCGACATGCAGGACAAAATCGGAATAGGCCTCGCGGGTCTGGAAATAAGCGGAGGGTTGGGTCGAGCCCGCCTCCTGGCCGGGATAGGTATGCACGACACCGTTCTTCACCTCGAACATCGCGCCGGCGGGGCGACCGTCCACCGGATGGGAGGCATAGGCAATATCGAAATTGCCCAGATCCTTGCCGTTGAACAGCGCGGTCCATTGTGGCGCGGCTCCGGCTGGCGAGGTTTGGCAAGGTAACGCCGCGGCCAGAAAAAGAAGTGTTGTGGCGCGTGCGATCACCCTAGCGCCTATGGCAAAACTTTCCAGCGTGCGCGCCAGGAGATCGTGGCGGCTGCAGGACGTTACCACCACAGTAATGTCGGCGTTGGCAAGAGCTGGATTTTGGCGCATGAAGAAGCCGATTTTAGGCTTGGCAGGGGCGGGCGCAAGCAGAACGGGTCATGACACCTCGGCAATTATACGGTCAGGCGATGACGCTGCATCAGCGCGGACGGCTGGTGGAGGCGGAAAGCCTGTACCGCCGGCTTCTCGCTGTAGAACCCAAGGCTTTCGCGCCGCTTCATATGTTGGGCGTCCTTTTGGCGCAGCAGGGACATATCGCCGATGCCCTTGCCATGATTGGCCAGGCTCTGGCCATCGCTCCTCGCGATCCGGGGGCGTTGGTGAATTATGGCAACGTCCTGAATCTTTCGGGCCGCTTTGAAGAAGCCGTTTTGGCGTACGACCGCGCCCTGGCCACCGCGCCCGACGCCGAAACCCTGACCAACCGCGCCAACGCCTTGCACAGTCTGAACCAGAGATCCGAAGCCCTGGCCAGCTTGGAGAAGGCGCTTGAACTGGACCCGACCAATATCCAGGCCCTCTGCAAGCGCGGCGTGATCCTGGGCGAGATGAAATACACCGACGAAGCGCTGGCCTCCTACGACCGCGCCTTGGCGCTTGATCCCCGCAACCTCGAAGCCCTCAACAATCGCGGTTTTCTGTGGTGGCTGCACCGGCGAGACTATTCCAAGGCCGTCGCCGATCTGGAACGCGCCTTTGCCGTTGCGCCTGACCTGCCCTATCTGCGCGGCCTGTTGTTGCACCTGAAAATGTATGCCGCCGACTGGACAGATATCGAAGAGCAGAAATGGGCCATCGTCCAGGGCATCCGTGCGGGGCGGCCCGTTGCACGTCCCTTCATGTTCCAAGCGGTTTCGGAACAGCCACAGGATCTGCAGGCCTGCGCGCGGCTTTATGCCAGCGATCTTTTTCCCCCCTCTCCCCACGCGCCGCGCCACGATCCGGCCTTGCGCAAAAACAGGGGCAGGATCCGCCTGGGATATCTGTCCGGCGAATTCCACAGCCAGGCAACGGCGGTGCTCATGGCCGGTCTTTACGAGCGCCATGACCGCGAGCGCTTCGAGGTGGTCGCGATCGACAACGGCAGCGCCGACCAAAGCGCCATGAGTGCCCGCCTCAAGCGCGCCTTTGACCGCTGGATCGATATCGGTGAACTCAGCGGGAACCAGGCGGCTGCAAAAATCCGCGACGCAGAAATTGACATTCTGGTCAATCTCAATGGCTATTTCGGCAAGCTTCGCATGGATGTGTTCGCGCAAAAGCCCGCTCCGCTTCAAGTGAACTATCTGGGCTTTCCCGGCACTCTGGGCGCGCCTTACATGGACTATATCATCGCCGACCGGATCGTGATCCCGCCTGAAGAACACGGCTTCTATGATGAGCAGGTCGTAACCCTGCCCGGCTGTTACCAGGCCAATGACGAGACGGGACGCCCAATCGCCGCCCGGCCCAGCCGCGCCGAAGCGGGCCTGCCGGAACAAGGTTTCATATTCTGCAATTTCAACCAGAGCTACAAGCTGACACCCGAAATTTTTGCCAGTTGGATGCGGATACTGCGCCGTGTTGAAGGAAGCCACTTGTGGCTGTTGGATGCGGCCGCGCCCTTTGCCGACAACATCGCGCGCCACGCAAAGGCTCATGGCGTGGCGCCGGAACGCATCCTGTTCGCGCCCGACCGCCCGGTCGACCAGCACCTGGCGCGATTGTCTCTCGCCGATCTGTTCCTGGATGGCTTGCCTTACAACGCCCACACCACGGGCAGCGATGCGCTATGGGCCGGCGTGCCGATACTGACCCGGCGCGGGACCACTTTTCCCGGCCGCGTCGCGGCCAGCCTTTTGCATGCCGCCGGGCTTGCGGCGTTGGTGACGGAAACTATGCAAGACTACGAAAATCTGGCTGTCAGCCTGGCCACCGTCCCGGGCACGCTCGCTTCTGTCAGAGCCAGTCTGACGCGCGATTGCCCGCTGTTCGACACGGATTCATTCCGCCGTAACTTAGAGGCGGCTTATATTCGCATGTGGGACATGTGGCTGGCCGGCAAAAACCCCCAAGCGTTTCAGGTTTAGTGGGCAAACAGGCCGTGCGGCCCGGTCAGATCGCTCATCAGCATCACTTTCACCGCCAGCCTGTCGGTTGACGGCGTAAGTCCAAAGCCCAGTCCCGCCTCGACGGAAATCGGATCGCCGGTGAAGTCCACCACGCCCCAGAATTGGTGCCACTGCTGGTTGGCCGGCAGGAAGCCCCGCAATTCGCCAAAGTCGTCATACTCTTCAGCGGCCACCGTCCAGGTGTCATTGACCTTGTAGTCCAGCCGGGTCGCCGGCACGAAATCCAGCCGGGAAAAACCGACATAGGAATTGTCCACAATGGGATTGAAGGTGACGCTCCAGCGCTTGTCCTCGCCGAAACGCCAGCCGATGATGGGACGGATCTCGCCCGTATTGGTTCGCGTGTCCCAGGACTTCTGGTTCCAGCTGAATTCGAAATTCACCCCGTAATAGAAATCCTTGTCCTGGTTGTCGGGCTGCACGAGCAAGGCGCGCAGCTTGAAGCCGTTATAAGTCCAGCCCCGGTTGCTGGAATCGGAGAACAGCGGCAGGTATAGCCCCGCCTCGAACCAGGGCGTGACGCCCAGAGCCCATTCCGTCACGCTGCTGTAAGTGTGGTGATCAACCAGCCCGCCGGAAAAATCCGGCGTCTTCAACCCATTGAAGGCATAATTGTTGTGCCAGGTGAGGCCCACCTCGCCCACCGGCATGATCTCGCCGGTATAGACCTGGATCTCGTCGGTCACCGCAAAGGCGGGCGCAGCGGAAAGCAAAAGCGGCAAGGCAAGAATGGCAGAGCGGCGCAACACGCGATCCCCGGTCCGGTCTGTTGGCAGCCGGGCGTAGCATGATGTGAGAGGTGAGTATGCTTGCGCGAAGCATTCTCAAGGGGAAATTCTTCTCATTGTGTCGCGCCTGAAACCACCGGCGCAACAAAACCGCCGCCCATGGCCTTGAACAGCGCCACCGACGCGGCCAGCCGCGCACGGCGGATGTCGGACAACTGGTCGCGGGCGGTGTACAGCGCGCGTTGCGCATCGGTGACGACCAGAAAGTCAGCCGCGCCGGCCAGATATTTCCGCCGCGCCGCGTTCAACACCTTTTCTGCCTGCATCACCTGCTCGCGCAATGCTGCTTCCTGGGCGCCAAGATGGGCGAAACTGCCCAGCCCGTTTTCGACATCGGAGAAGGACGCGATCACCGCGGCGCGATAGGCCGCCAGCAATTCCTCCTCCCGCGCCCGGCTTTCCTCGATCTTTCCTTCTGTCTTGCCGCCATCGAAGATGGTCTGCAGCAGGCTGACACCGGCACCGGCCGCTAGGCCGACGCCGGGCAAGGTATCAATCGCCGCCGCCAGTGCCGGATAGGCAACGCCGCCATTGGCGGTGAGGCTGATGGAGGGGAAATAGGCTTTGCGCGCCACCGACAGATCCGCATGGGCCGCCGCCAGATTGGCCTCGGCCGCCATGATGTCGGGACGCCGCGCCAGCAAAGCGGAGGGAAGCCCCGGCGCCACCAGGGGCGGCATCAGCGCCCCCAGGCTTTCGCCCGTCACCATGAAGCCTTCCGGGGGGCGCCCCAACAGGATGGCCAGCGCGTTGCGGGCTTCCAGTTCCTGCTGTTCCAGGGGCGGTATCGCCGCCTGCTCCGCCGCCAGCGCCGCCCGCTGTTGGATCAGATCGGCATTGGCGGCGAAACCGGCCGTCACCCGCCGCTGCACCACGCCCAATATCTCTTCCGCGGATTTGAGATTGGCGCGTGCCACGGACAGCCGCTCGCGCAGCGACAGAAGCTGGAAATAGCTATTGGCAACGCCGGAAGTGACCGTCAGTGCCACGGTGGCGCGGTCGGCCTCGCTGGCGCGGACCTGCGCCCTGGCGGAGTCCAGCAGGTCGCGATTCTTGCCCCAAAAATCCAACTCATAACTGACATTCAGGCCGGCATTGTAGTCGGTTTCATGCAGGGAGACACCGTTGGCCTGGCCGTACAGCGTGTTGACGCTGGCGCCGGCGCCCACTTGCGGCAGCAGGGCCGCGCCGGCCTGGCGGGCGCGGGCATCGGCCTGGCGCAGGCGCGCCCCGGCTTGCGCGATGTCCAGATTGTTGGCCTGGGCCTGGTCCATCAGAGCGCTGAGTTGGGGATCGTTGTAATTCGTCCACCAATTCCTGGCCGGCCATATCGGAGCATTGACGAGAGCCTTCTGCTCGAACGCCGCGGGTACATCGCCCGCTTTCAGGCCCGGTGGCGGCGTACTGGCGCATCCGGCGAGAAGCGCCGCGGCAGCACAGGAAAGAAGAAACCGGGGCCTCATGCCGCGGCCTCCCCGCGCCTGGGTCCGCCGAACCGCTCCGCCAGCGCGGGCAACACGACCAAATTGAGCAGCGTGGAGGTAATCAGCCCGCCTAGCACCGTGACCGCCATCGGTCCTTCAATCTCCTGTCCCGGCTGGTGCATGCCGATGGCCAGCGGCAGCAAACCCAAGGCCGTGACCGCCGCCGTCATCAGAATCGGCACCAACCGTTCCTGGGCACCGCGCAGGACCGTCTCCACACCCCAGGGCGCGCCCTCCACCTCCACCAGATGTTCGTAATGCGCCAGGAGCAGAATGGCATTGCGGGCACTGACGCCGAACACCGTGACCAGGCCGACCATGGCGCCCACCGAAAGGCCACCGCCGGTCAGGGCGATGCCTGCCACGGCGCCGATCAAGCTGAAAGGCAGGTTGACCAGCACCAGCCAGGTGTTGACGCGCCAGCGAAAGCAAACGAACAGGATCATGCCAATCAGGGCGATGGCAAAAGCAGTATAAAGCAAGGTCTGGGTCTCGGCGGCACGCTGCTCCGCCGCCGCGCCGCTGAATTCGACACGGACACCGGGTGGCAGTTTCAGGGCCGCGACCTTGGCTTGCGCTTCCTGTTCCGTCGCTTGCAGCCCGCGCCCCACCACATTGAAGGTCAGGGAGACAAAGCGCTGGCCGCCATCATGGGTGATCTTGAAGCGGGTTTCGGTGGGTGCGACCCGCGCCACTTGCGACAAGGGAACCGGGCCGAAGGGACTGGCGACCGTAAGGGAAGACAGCAATTCCGGCCTATTGCGCGCCTCGGCGGGCAATAGCAGAGCGACATCGACAATGCGGGTGCCGGCATAGGTCTGGCCCACTGTGGCGCCGGCATATTCGGTTTGCACCGCCTCCAGCACGTCCTGCATTTTCAGGCCATTCGCAACCAGCGCATCGGGTTGGATTTGCAGCGCGAAGGTGGGTGTGCCGCTTTGCGGCTTGAACTGAAGATCGGCGATGCCTTGCGTGCCGCGCAAGGCGCCGGCGATACGCTGGCCGGTGGCATCCAATGTGTCGAGCTGGTCGCCGAATACCTTGACGACGATATCGGCGGTCTCTCCGGTGAGGCTTTCACTGATACGATCGCCCAGGAAGGTGACGACTTCGCTCTGCAAGCCGGGATAATGCGAAAGGATTTCGCGCAACGCATCCTCGGCCTCGCCCTGGTCGACATTCGCATCCGGCTTCATTTCGACGTGAAATTCGCTCTGATGCGGCCCCCAAGTGTCCTCACCCAGCGCGGCACGTCCGACCTGCTGCTCCACCGTCGCAATGTAGGGCAGCGCCAGAACTTCCTTGCTGACCCGTTCACCCATGGCCATCATCTCTTCCAGCGAGGCGCCGGGGGTCGAGGCGGAGACCTGCATCACGAAATGGCCTTCACGGAAATCCGGCATGAAGCTGCCGCCCAAGAACGGGAGACACGCCGCCGCGGCAACGGTCGCGACGATCAGTATCGCGCCGATCAGGCGAAACCGCTCATAGACGAAAGCGATGACCCGGCTCTGGCGCGCTTTCAGCCAGGCGATCCACCGCTGGTCGCCATGGGTGTCGCGCGCGTTCAACATCAATGCCGACAAGGCCGGCGCTGCCGTCAACGCCACCAGCAGCGAAGCCACCACCGCCAGGATGAAGGCCAAGGCCAGCGGGCCCACGAACTTGCCTTGCACAGTGGTGGAGAAGAGCTGGGGCAGGAAGATCGCAATGACCACCAAGGTGGCGTAGACCACGGGTCCGCGCACTTCCAGGGTCGCGTCGGCGATCACGGCGATCTGGGATCGCGGATTTGCCATCTTGGCGTTTTCCGCCAGGCGCCTGAGGATGTTTTCAATGCCGATGATGGCGTCGTCCACCAGCACGCCCAGCGCCACCGCGAAACCGCCGAGCGTCATGGTGTTCAAGGTTTGGCCCATGCGCTCCAGCACAGCGACAGCGGCCAACAACGAAAGTGGAATCGCCAGAAAGGTGATCAGGGCCGCGCGCCAATCCCGTAGGAACAAGAACAGCACCGCCAAAATCAGGACAGCGGCAATCACCAGCGATTGTTCCAAGGAACTCAAGGCGCGTTCGATGAAATTCGCCGGACGATGCAGCGCCGGATAGACGGTGATGCCTTCCGCCTTCAAAGGCGGAGTCAGTACGGCCAGCGCCTCTTCCAGGGCGCGGGTGGTTTCCAGCGTATTGGCGCCATATTGGCTGGCCAGCGAAAGCATCACACCGGGCCGCCCCATGATCACCGCGTCGCCGGAACGCAGCGCGGGTGCTTCGCTCACCTTGGCGACTTCGCCGATGGTGATGGGTGTCTTGCCCCGCACCGCCAGGACCGCGCGGCTGACTGCCGATGGATCCGGGGCCGGCACCGGCGACTGAATCAACACACGTTGGTGGGTGAGATCGACAAAGCCCGCGCCGTGTAGCGCCAAGGCGGCCCGCGCTGCATCCGCAAGGTCGGTGAGTGTAAAGCCGTAGGACGCCATCTTGGTGATGTCGGGCTGGATCTGGATCTCACGCACCGCCCCGCCGAAGATGATGACATGGGCCACGCCAGGTACCGCCAGCAGAGCCGGCTTCATCACCCATTCGGCGCGGTCGCGCAGCTCAAAGGCATTGAGCTTGTCCGACACCAGACCGATCTTGAGCAGGTCCATGGTGCTGGACGTCAGCGGCGACAGGCGCGGCGTGCCCGCCTCGGACGGAAGGGCATTGCCCAACTCGCTCAACCGCTCGGAAATGCCCTGCCGGGCGTTATACAGATCGATATTGTCGCGGAACTGGATGGTGACCAGCGACAGGCCCGGAATGGATTCCGACCGCAGCGTGGCAAGACCCGGCGCGCCATTGACGGCATTCTCGACCGGCTTGGTGATCAGCTGTTCGACCTGCTGGGCGGTGAAGCCCGGCGCCTCGGTCTGGATGTCGACCGTCGAGGGCACGAAATCGGGAAAGACATCCAGGGGCGCACTGCGCGTTGCCCACAGCCCGGCCAGCAGCGCAATCAGGGTCAAGGTGGCAAGCGTGCCTGCATACCGCACGCACAGGCCGACAAGCCAGCGCATGCCTACTCCCCGGCTTCGGTGCTGGGATTGATTTCGCGGGCCATCAACAGGCCCGTGCCGTCCGTCACCACCTTGTCGCCCGGCTTGACGGTGCTGACAAAATAGCCGTCATCCAGCGGCCGGCTGATATCGACTTTGGTGCGCAGGAAGGTGTTGGCGGCGGTCTGCACATAGACCCAGGCCTCGCTTTCGCCATAGACCAAGGCACGCGCCGGAATTTTCGCGCCGGCCTGTGAGGTCCCGGTCGGGATTGCGGCCGTCACCCGCTCATTCTGGGCAAGGTCGCTGCCTTCCACCAGGGCATAGAAGCTGCGCCCCGGCACAGCCGCGTCTGCCGGCGCATCCCAGACGCTATGGGCGGTCCAGCTTTTCCTGTCGGCGCCCATGCGGCTTATCTCGACCCGCTTGGGAGCCGCGCCGCCAATGGCGGGGAACGTCACACGCACAAGCACCTCCGCACCGGACGCCAACTGCCGCATGACAGACTGACGGCTGGCGGCATCATGCCAAGGCGAGTTGAGGCCGAAGGCGGCTTCGGTCTTGCGCCGCGCCAGCGCCAAGGCCGCCGCATCGGCCGCCGCCTTGCTTTCGGCCACTTCCACTTGCTCCCGTGAGATCGCAGCTTCCTCGCCGGTGGACAGCGAGCGCGCGCGCGCGGCCGCGGCGGCGCTTTGCGCGGCCGCCGCCTGTGCCGTGAGGAATTCGGAATCCGCCTGGGCGATCGTGTCCAGCGCCGTCACCACGCCATAGCCCGAGATGCGGCCGGTGAACTGCGCCGGTGTCGCGGCTTGGACCGCGATGCCGAGGCTTTTCACCTCCTCGGGCTTCAGCGTCAGCCCGGGTTCTTCCGCGGCCTCCTTTTTGGCGGTTTCCGCCGGCTTGTCGGTCTTGCCGCATGCGGTGAGCAACAGCAGCGACATCGCAATGAGTGCCAGTTTGCGCATCAAATGCCCGGAACCAACCAAAATGACGGATATGTGATTTTCTGATGCCCGTTTTGCTTATAACTGGCCATGCGCTTCCCCTAAACGGGAAGTATCCCAACTCCCTCGGCCAAGCGCCACCAGCGGTGCGCATAAATTTTCCCAACTTTCAGGGCTTTTCCGTATCCGCGGCAAGGGGAAAGGAAACCTCCACCGTCAAGCCCGGTCTCGATCCATCGACCAGCCGGATCGCGGCGCCATGCAGTTCCGCGATGGCCGCGACCAGCGACAGGCCCAAACCGTAACCAGGCTGGGAACGGCTGGCCTCGCGGCGATACAGGCGGCGGAACAGCCGGTCATGCTCCTCGCGCGGCACGCCGGGACCGTCATCGCTCACCCGCGCCACGGCATGCCCCCCCACCCGCGACAAGGACAGCCAGATGCGGGTACCGCTGGGCGTATGGACCACCGCATTCTCAATCAGGTTGGAGAAGAGCTGCATCAACAGTTGCCGGTCGCCGCGGATGACTGCCTTGTCCAGCGCAGCCAATTGCAGCTGATCGCCCGCCTCCTCGGCCACCGGCTCGAACAAGTCGCGCATCTGTGCCAGCAGCTCGCCAAGTTCCAAGGACGCAAAAGCGGCGCGGCGTTCCCCGCCTTCGATCTGGGCGATACGCAACAGCGCGGTGAACAGGCCCAATATCTCGTCGGCCTTGGCGATGGCCGCATCCAGGGCCTCGCGATAATCCTGCGCTGTCTTGCCCTCGCTGCGCGCCCGTTCCAGCCGGTGGCGCAAATGGGTGACCGGCGTGCGCAGGTCATGGGCGATGTCGTTGCCGACCTGGGAAAGATTTTCCATCAAGGTGGAGATGCGGGACAGCATTTCATTGATCGCCTCGGCCAGCCGGTCGAGTTCGTCATGCGCGCCGCGCACCGGAATGCGCAATGTCAAATCGCCCTGCATGATGGCCCGGCACGCCTTGGCCATGGCGTCGGTGCGCCGCAGGAAGCCCCAGCTGACCAGCGCACCGCCCGCCACCGCGATGAGGATCGCGGCGGCGAAGAGAACCAGCATGATATTGAGGATGTGCGCCTGAACGCTGCGCAGGCGCGCCATGTCGCTGCCGGAAAAAACATACAGGCCAGGAGCGATGAAATCTCCCCGGCCCAGCACCTCCCGGGTCCGGCCCTTGACGGAAAAGGAAAACTCGACCGTGCCTGTGCGCGTGGCCATCGGCGGCAGATTGCCCGCCAGCGCCTTGCCGTCGCGCTGCAGCAGATAGAGGCCCGAATTGGCCGGTCCCGCCATGAACTGCTGGACGATCTCGCGCGCCTCATGTTCGCCTTCAAAGTCATAACCGTTGCGGATGGCGGCGATATCGGTGAAAGAAAACGCCACGATCTGGTCACGCAGGGCCTGGTTGGTGATCACGAGCACGAAAATGCCGAGGATCACCACCGATACGGCAAAGATGCCGGCGAACAGGGCCGACAGCCTGAATCCTTCCGTGCGGAGAAATCTAATCCGCACGCAAAGTATATCCGGCGCCCCGCACGGTATGAATCAGCTCGGCGGCATGGCCGCGATCCACCTTGCCGCGCAACCGGCTCATATGGGTCTCCACGATATTGGTGCGGGGATCGAAATGCAGCTCCCACACATTTTCCAGCAGCATGGCGCGGGTCACCACACGCCCCATGTTGCGCAACAGATATTCCAGCAGCCGGAATTCCTGGGCCTGGAGTTCGATCGGCTTTCCGCCGCGATGCACGGTGCGCCGGATCAGGTCCATCTCCAGGTCGGCGGCGCGCAGCCGTACCGGCTCACTGTCCTGCGACCCGCGCCGCGCGATGACATCCACCCGCGCCAACAGTTCGGGAAAGGCGAAAGGCTTGACCAGATAATCGTCGCCTCCGCCTTTGAGGCCTTCGACCCGGTCGTTCAGTCCGCTCATGGTGGTCAGGAACAAGACCGGCGTGCGGTTGCCCTCGGCGCGCAACTGCCGGACCAAGCTCAACCCGTCCATGCCGGGCAGCATCCGGTCCACGATCAGCGCGGCCTGGCCGCCGGCGCGGGCGGCGTTCAGGCCCTCCAACCCGTCATGGCAGACCGTAACCTCATGGCCCTCGCCATGCAGGGCATAGACGATATGGGCGCTAGTTTCCTTGTCGTCTTCAATCAGCAGAATTTTCACGGGAGCAGCAAACCGAAAATTGGGGAACGGCATTGTCCGGGCAATGGCGCAAGGATGCAAGCTGACGGTTTTGCAAGGCACAGGGAGCGGTCGAAGCCATGCCGCGGTGCGGAAAGGCGCGCCCTGCAGGACAAAGCACCCATTGCCCCGGCCGCCGGCCTGTGCCTCAATAGCCGGCAGATGGGCTCGGGCCGGGCTGGGGAAAACATCAGGCCAACGCAACCAGCGATCCTGACGGAATCAACCAGTCGCGCCGATGGCACCGTTGTGTTGCGTCTGTTCGTGCAGTCACACTTCGGAGTAATCGCTATGACCAAGAACGGCCTGATTGCCTGTGCCGCCTTTTCCCTTCTCCTCTTCGGGTCGAGCGCGCGCACGGCGCCCCTGGGAGATGCCGAGCTGCGAAACAGCGACAAGGATGCCGGCAACTGGCTGATGTATGGGCGAACCTATGACGACCACCGTTTCAGCCCGCTGAACCAGGTCAACGAGCAATCCGTCGGCACGCTGGGACTGGTCTGGAGCCACGAACTCGGCTCCACCCGCGGGTTGGAAGCGACACCGCTGGTGAAGGACGGTGTCATCTACGCCACCGGCAACTGGAGCGTGGTGTATGCGATGGATGCCAAGACCGGCAACGTCCTGTGGCGCTATGACCCCAAGGTCGTACGCAGCCGGGCTTATTTCATCTGCTGTGATGTGGTGAACCGCGGCGTCGCGCTTTACCACGACAAGGTCTATGTGGGAACGCTGGACGGAAGGCTGATCGCCCTGGACGAGCGCACCGGCAAGCCCGTTTGGGATGTCTCAACCGCCGACAGCGCCAAGGAGCCCTATGCCATCAGCGGCGCGCCGCGCATCGCCGGGGGCAAGGTCCTGATCGGCAATGCCGGCGCCGAATACGGCGTGCGCGGTTACATTTCCGCCTTTGATGCGGAAACCGGCAAGATGGCCTGGCGGTTCTATACCGTGCCCGGAGACCCCTCCAAGGGATTCGAATCCAAGGCCATGGAAGTCGCCGCCAAGAGTTGGAGCGGCGAATGGTGGAAGGTGGGCGGCGGCGGTACCGCCTGGGAGGGCATCGTCTACGATCCGGCGCTGGACCTGGTCTATTTCGGAACCGGCAATCCGACCACCTGGTATCGCGCCATTCGCGGCAAAGGCGACAATCTCTATGCCGCTTCGATCCTGGCGGTGCGTGTCAGCACCGGCGAGCTCGCCTGGCATTTCCAGACGACCCCCGGCGACAATTGGGACTTCGATTCCACCCAGCCCCTGGTTCAGGCGGACCTGTCCATCGGCGGACGCACCAGAAAAGTCATCATGCAAGCCAACAAGAATGGCTTCTTCTATGTTCTGGACCGCGCCACGGGGGAATTCATCTCTGGCAAGCCGTTTGTGAGCGGCATCACCTGGGCGAAAGGGCTCGATCCCAAGACCGGACGCCCGATTGAATTCGATCCCGACAACACCAAGGCGGCCATCGTTTCGCCGGCCCCCGATGGCGCGCACAATTGGAATCCCATGGCGTTCAGTCCGGCCACCGGACTGATGTACCTGCCGGCGAAGATCGGCACGCTGTCCCTGCACGTGCCCGATGAGAATTGGAAATACAATCCCGACACCAACAATATGGGCAACGAAAGACAATATGAGGGCCCGCTGAAGGACAAGCTGAAAGCAATGCCGCATCCGATCGGAGAATTGCTGGCCTGGAATCCGGCGACGCAGCGCGAGGCCTGGCATGCCCGTTATCCCGTGGCGGTCGGCGGCGGCGTCCTGGCCACGGCCGGCAACCTGGTCTTCCAGGGCCGCGCAGACGGCACCTTGGCGGCCTATCGCGCCACCGACGGCAAACAGCTGTGGAGCTTCGATGCGGGCACGGGAATCATGGCACCGCCGGTGACCTACCAGGTTGACGGCGTTCAATATGTGACCGTGCTGGCCGGTTGGGGCGGTCCCGATGGCTTGGGCAACGACCCGGCCTGGGGGCCGGTGAAGCCGGGCTATGGGCGGATCCTGACCTTCAAACTCGGCGGCGACGCCAAACTGAATGTGCCGGCCTATGGCCATAAGGGTCCGCCGCCCATGCCGGCCATCAAGGTCGATGCTTCACCGGAAGTCGTGCATCAGGGCAAAGTCCTGTTCGCCGCCAACTGCTCGGGTTGCCATGGCGACGATGCCGTCGCCGGTCCCCTGCCCGACTTGCGCTATGCCAGCACGGCGACCCTTTCGGGAATTGAAGACATCGTGCTCGGTGGCAAGCGCGCAACGCTTGGCATGCCGTCGTTCCGCAAAATCCTCAACGCCGATCAAGTGCGGGCGATCCAGGCCTATATCGTGGCGCGCGCGCGTGAAGGAGCCAATCAAGTGACTCGCAGCCCCGCTGAGCGGCGCCATTACCGCCGCTTCATGACACATCGCTCATAGCCCGAAAACCTTCCCGCAAGAATGACACTGTAAGTGAGACCGGAGGGCTATCCGGGAATCTTGCGTGGGTCTGTCTTATCGGGGGTTGCACCGGACCCGTCGTCCGGCGTTGAGGACGCGTATACTTTCCTTTCCCATACTTTCCATCGTCTCGCTCCAATCGGCGCAAGCCGCGACCATAGGATCTGGCACGACGGTGACGGCATCCAGCATCGGCAACGCCAATTCCGCATTCTCCGGCGGCACACTCGCCATCGATAAATCGGGCACTTATTCCGGCAACTACACCCTGACCCAGACCGCCACCGGAGCCAGCACCAACACGATCGACGCCAAAGGCAATGCCGGCACTTTTTCAGGAGTGTTCTCGGACGCGGT
>DATBCP010000157.1:0-2501 GCA_036270435.1 Rhizomicrobium sp.
CTTGCTGGAAGGCGGTCCGGGCGTGCCCGAAGCCTGCGCCCGTATCGTCCAGCATGAAGACAAGGCCGACGCCATCGCCCGTGCCGTGCTGGTGGGGATAAGGCGCAGTTTCATCACCCCCTTCGACCGCGGCGACATGAAGGAGCTGATCAACCAGCTCGACGACTCCATCGACCAGATGAAGAAGACCGCCAAGGCCATCACCCTGTTCGAAGTCAACAGTTTCGAGCTGGAGATGCGCCAGATGGCCGACATCATCCTGCGCTGCGCCGAGTTGACGGTGGAAGCGGTAAGCCTGCTCAGCGCCCTGCGCGACAATGTCCATCGCATCAACACCATCGCGGAAGAGATCACCCGGTTGGAGGAACAGGCCGACGACCTCAACGATCGCGGCATCAAGTCCCTCTATATGAGGCACAGGAACGGCGATGTGATGGCCTTCATCGTCCGCAATGAGATCTACGATCACCTGGAAAAGGTGGTGGACCGCTTCGAAGATGTCGCCAACCGCATCAGCGCCATTGTGATTGAGCAGGTGTAAGGTGTCTGAATCCAGTTATGGCATGGCCGCGACGCTGGGCATTTTGGCCCGCTGGCTAGGAGAGAGGAGCGTAGTGTACAGGAAGTACATAAGCGACGAGCGACAACGCCAGCGGCCAAAAGGCCCGCGTCCCTTCGGGCTGCGGGAAAAATGGCCGACTGGTGCGTCGAAAAGCTTGGCCGTATTGCCT
Source organism: Rhizomicrobium sp. (assembly GCA_036270435.1). Classification (GTDB taxonomy): domain Bacteria; phylum Pseudomonadota; class Alphaproteobacteria; order Micropepsales; family Micropepsaceae; genus Rhizomicrobium. The sequence continues at coordinate 732 of DATBCP010000157.1, forward strand.
ATACGACCATCGCTTTTCTCCTGCCATTCGGCCATTTTTCCACGCAGCGCGGCTCATGGCATAACTGGATTCAGACCCCTATGCTCCTCATCGCGATCCTGATCGCCGTCGCGCTGGTCTTTGACTTTCTCAACGGATTGCACGACGCGGCCAATTCCATCGCCACCATCGTTTCCACCCGGGTGCTGTCGCCCCGCCATGCCGTGGTCTGGGCCTCCTTCTTCAATTTCATCGCCTTCGCCGTGTTCGGGGTGCATGTCGCCGCCACCATCGGGACGGGCATCATTTCCCCTGCCGTGATCGATGATGCGGTGATCTTCGGCGCCTTGATGGGCGCCATTGCCTGGAATGTGGTGACCTGGCTGGCGGGCATCCCCTCGTCTTCCTCGCACGCCTTGATCGGCGGATTGGTCGGCGCAGGCCTTTGCAAGGGCGGATGGAAGGCGATCGTCTGGTCGGGCCTGGGCAAGACCGTGGCCGCCATCATTCTTTCGCCTGCGACGGGGTTTGTCCTCGCTTTGCTGCTGGTGCTGCTGGTGTCCTGGACCTTCCTGAAAGCGAGCCCCTTCTGGGTGGATGGTGTCTTCCGCCACCTGCAGTTCCTGTCCGCCAGCGCTTACAGTCTGGGCCATGGCGGCAATGACGCGCAAAAGACCATGGGCATCATTGCGGCCTTGTTGTTCGCGCACGGGTTGGAAGGCGGCGGCTTCCATGTTCCCTTCTGGGTGGTGCTGTCCTGTCAGGCCGCCATGGGTCTGGGCACTCTGTTCGGTGGTTGGCGGATTGTGAAGACCATGGGCTCGCGCATCACGCATCTGACGCCGATGCAGGGCGTGTGTGCGGAAACCGCCGGCGCCCTGACCCTGTTCGGCGCCACCATCATGGGGGTGCCGGTTTCCACTACCCACACCGTTACAGGCGCCATCATCGGGGTTGGGGCGGCGCGGCGGGCCTCGGCCGTGCGCTGGAATGTGGCCAAGGACATTGTGGTTGCGTGGATCGTGACCATGCCGGCGGCAGGCCTGATCGCCGCGGTGTTCACCCTGCTCGCCACGGCGCTTCACATTGCGTAAACGGGCGCATTGGAACTGTCACAATTGCCGCTACACGCGTTAACCAGGCTCTCATTCATCTGCGAGAGATTATCATCCGCTATTGGGCCGTAGGCGGATGAATCGTAAGATGTCCGCACGAATCGCGTGGGCATCAGGCATGCAAGGCGACGCTCTTTTCCGCGAGCATGGCAGGCAGGTGGCGGCTCTTTGCTGGCGCGTCAAGGCCGACTCGACCCTGGAAGTCCTGCTCATCACCTCGCGCAGCCGCAAGCGCTGGATCATGCCCAAAGGATGGCTGGAACCGGACATGACACCGGCGGACAATGCCGCCCGTGAAGCGTTCGAGGAAGCCGGCGTCACCGGCAAGGTCAAAGCTGAGCCCATCGGCAGCTATCACTATCTGAAAGAAAAAAAGGATGGCGGCGGTGTGCCCTGCCAAGTCGATGTCTTCGCCTTGGCCGTGAGCGGGCAGCTGGAAGATTGGCCGGAGAAGAATTTGCGCAGCTATGCCTGGCTGCCGGTGGATCAGGCGGTAAGCGTGGTGGCGGAGCCGGGCCTGCGCCAGATCCTCAAGGACTTTCGCAAGCGGCATGCGCCGGTAAAGGCGCGCCGGATCACGGCTTAGTCATTCACCAAATCCAACGGATAGAAAGGCCGCGTCACCTTGGTGAAGGGGATGCGCCGCATGTTCAGGCAGGTCGGACCCGGCGTGTCG
>DATBCP010000158.1:0-4467 GCA_036270435.1 Rhizomicrobium sp.
TGTTGAATTTGCCGAAACTGTCGCTCGCCTTGCCCACCAAGGGACCCACAAAGACGGTGCAAAGACCGGTGACCAGATAGATGGTGGGCAGGGTCGACATCGGCAGGCCGACATTGTCGACGATGAAGGCAGTGCCGAACGGCATCAGCATATAGCCGCCGGTGGGCAGCAGCATGGTGAGGACGAAGGCGAGCCGGTAGCGCGGCTCGGCGAGCGTATGAGCCAGGTGCATCCAGGGGCTGTGTTCCTGTTTCAACGTCAGGTGTGCCGCCACCGGTCTCATCCACAGCGCGATCACCAGGCCGGCCGGCACCGCGACCGCGATGATGGCGAAAAACGGCGCATGCCAGTCCCAGCGATTGGCGAAGGTGAGACCGGCGGGCAGGCCCAGCACCTGGCTGGCGGCAAAGGCGGTCTGGATGAAGCCCATCACCCGGCCGCGCATCTCCAGCGGAAAAAGGTCGGTGGCGATGGCCAAGACGACCGAGCCGATCACCCCGCCAAACAGGCCGGTGACGATCCGCGCCGCCAGCAGCAGTGGAAAGGTGGTGGCGAGCGCGCAAAGCAGGGTGCCCAGCATGAAGCCGGCATAGAAGAAGAGAAGAAGGCGCTTGCGGTCGAAGCGGTCGGCGAAGCCCGCCGCCAAAAGCCCCGAGGCGCCGGCGCTGAAGGCATAAGAAGACACCGCCAGGCCGAACTGCTGCGGGCTGATGTGCATGGTCGGCATCATCATCGCGCCGAGCGGCGAAATGATCATGAAGTCCAGGATGATGGTGAATTGCAGGAAAGCCAGGATGGCGATGACGAATTTCTGGTAGCCGGTGAAAGCAGCGCGCGGTCTGGCCGCCTCTATTGTCGCCTTGTCCATTGCGCGCTTGGCCCTCAGGAGATCACCCGTCTATAGCAGAAAGACGGTGGTGTTGCGCACCCGCGCCGGCGCATTTCTGTGCCGCTTTCGCATTTTTTAGGAACACGGGTGACATGTCTGGCGATTCGCCGGGCGCGCGGGCCGGGGCTAATGCTGGTTGGCGGGCACCGCGATGTTGGGCGACGCATTGAAGATGATGGTGCTGGGATTTTTCGAATTCGCCAGCACATTGATCATCCGCTCATTCGCCTGGATCTGCTGCATGCGGACATAGTTTTCGGTATAGGACGCCGCCACCTCCCGCACCGACGACGCCGTCAGCGCCGAATTGCGCGCATTCTGGACCGTGGGATCGGCAACGATGTTGGAGACCGCCACGCCCTGCAGCTGCAGCGGCGCGTGCAGCTCCTGCAGGCGCTTGTCCAGATTGCTGCTCAGCTCGTTTTCCAGGGCCGGGCGGTTGTTGTTCATGTCCAGGTCGCTGTCATATTTGGTCGCCAGCGCGCGGCCGAAGGAGCGGGCCTCCTGGTTGCCATAGCGCTCGAAAATATCGGCGACCGTGATGTAGTTCACCCGCCCCTGGTCTCCCCCATTGGGTGACTGGGCGGCAGTGATCTGCGCCAGCACGCTGTCCCATACGGCGCGGTCGTTGGGCACGATCAGCCGGACATAGAAATCATACGCCACGCGCTGGCCAGAGCGTGTCAGTACCCGATGGTCCTGATGGTCGCGCGGATCGTCCTGGGCGAATTGCTCTTCGATCTGATAGGTCGTGGTTTCGATGCAGACGGCCTGGTTGCGGATGCCGCCCAATCCCGCGCCGCCCAGATTCATCATCCCGCTTTCATGCCAGTCGCGCTCATAGCCGTTGGGGGTGAGGATCTTGCAGGCAAAGCCAGGCCGGACGGCGAAATATTCCGGCACCGCCTGACCGCAGCCGGCCAGCGCCAGCGCGGCGATCATCAGGCTGAAAGCGCTTTTCCGGGCCATGCTGTCACTCCGTTTGAAGGCTCAATTGGGCTCAGTGCCCGCCGCTTTGGAGGCGCCGGTGAAGTTCGTCTTGCTGCTGGCTTTGCAGGCCCCGATCGACAGTGGGACGCTTGGTGCCGATGAAGGCGCCGGAGAACCAGAAGATCACCGCGCCCGCCACGATGCAGGCCGACGCCACCATCCAGACCCGGTGGACGATTTTCTGGATTTCGGGCTGTTTGTTGGTCGCCAGCACAAGCACAGCGGCCAGAGATACCACGATCAGCGCGATGACCATCGGCACCAGCGCGGGCAGATTGGAATTCAGGTCCATGCCGTTCCCCCAAGCGGTGGCATTGTCCCATAGAAGGATGATTTTGTCTTGGGCGATCAAGGCAAATATTGCCTTACCGCGAAGGCCGATATTTTCCTGATTAAAGCCGCGCTACCGGCCCTGCGCCGTGACCACCGGCTCCTCGTTGCGCACCTGTTGCTTCGGTGCGGGCGGCTCGGCCGGCTTGGTTTTTTTGGGCGGATTGCCCTTGGCATCTTCGCCGGCGTAGTGCGGGCGGTCCAATGTCTTCAGGAAATACTCCCGGCTGACCAGGCCATCCATCTCATGCTCCAAGGCGGGATAGGAGCCTTCCGTGGTGCCAGGCGGCACCGGCTGCGGCACCAGCGTGTCGGCGCCCTTGATCACCGCCTGTTTGATGCCCTCGAAAGCGGCCTTGCGCCCTTCTTCCTGGGCCAACTTGGGAATCTCCATTGGCGAATCGGGATCGACGACAAAGGCGGCCGAGGCCTTGATGCGATAGACGGTGGAGATGCCGTCGAAACGGCCGGTCTTTTCGTCGTAGATGCCGTCGGCATTGCGGCGAAGCGCGTAATAGAGCGAGACCGCATCTTCATGCTCGCGCGTGCCCTGCTGGCCGCCATCCTGGGCGAAGGTGTTTTCGGCATAGAGGTCGCGCCAGTCGCGATAGCCGCCGATCAGGCCGGTGGCGTTGTGGCCGTCAGCCGAGATGGTGAGCCGGATCTTGCCCCGGTGCATATCGATGTCGCCGGTCTGGTCATAGAACCAGGAGATGCGCGGCGCGTGCAGATGCTCGACCTGCTCGGTTTCCACCACGCCGTTTTTGACCCTGGCCTTTAGCTTGGTGTAGAGGGCCGATTTGAGCATCCGGTAGGAATAATCCGTGGCGATGCCGCCGCGCGCATCCTTGACGATGCCTTCAGGCGAATAGCCGATCTCGACCATGGCATCGCTGTCGTTCATCGGGTCCTGGTTGCCGGAGACCCGGATCACCATGGTGAAAAGACCCTCGAGCATCTTGTCGTTTGCGCGCAGGTCGAGAGTGGCATTACCGCCGCCGCGCCAGGGCGCGTCGCAACCCCAGGCGCGGTACAGCGCATTGTCGATGCCGCGCTCGCCGTCGGGACTGATGAAGTCCTTTGGCCCGATCTTGCCGTCCAGGTTGAAGCCGTCGCCAATGCGGCTGGTCACTTCCGGCTGGCCGGGATCGTCGGTGGCCCAGGGATTGACGTAGGTCTCGATGCCGCGCTTGTAGCCGCGATAGGACATTGCCCGCGCCCAGATATGGCGGCGGGTGAGGCCGGGCGTGTTGACCTTTTCCACGCCGGGCGGCGCGGTGACCCAATCGACCTCCTGCGCCGAGCGCCATTTCTGGCGGCCGATGGCGGTACGGGTCTGGTCAGGATTGGCGAGATGGACGGTGCTGCCATGGGGGCAATCCACCCCGGGCTCGATCTCGGCGCCGCGGCTGAAATCGGGCCGCCCGCCATAGCGGAAGGCATATTCATAGGCGCCCACCACAAAGCCGCGGCTCCAAGGCGCCGCCATGGCCGGCAGAGCCGTGCCGCCCGTCAGGGCCACAGCCGCCGTGCAAATCATCAGGCGCCTTTTCAGGACCATGGACTTCCTCCCCCAGAGCGGTTGGGGAAACCGGCGATTCACCAGCCTTCTGGATGCGAGGCTGTTTGCCCCTTTTACCCCAAATAGCCCCGCCGGGCGAGAGCCGGGGAGGGGCAAGTCAGGGCGATTCCGCGGATTGCGGGGCGCCGCCCGGTATCGCGGCGCCAGGGTCCGGGACCCTCTGGCCGCGCAGGGAAAAGGCCGATACCCAGGCCAGGCCATAGAGCAGGAAGGCAATCAGGTAGAGCGAGGAAAATCCGAAGCGCATGGAATTGTATTCCAGCACTCCGCCCAGCATCGCCCCCATCAGATTATAGGACATGGCGGCCGGGAGGCTTTGCGCCCCTTTCAACAGGGTCGAAAACACGATCCCGGAGAAAAACAGAGGCCCGACGAGAATGACCACCAGCAGGAGTTTTTCGGAAAGCGACGAAGCCTGAATGCTTTCATGGATCGAGACTGCGTAACCCGTCAGCAGGACGCACAGCAGGCCGCCAAACGCAAGCGTCAGGACCTGACGTGTCAAGCCGGCGGCAATCAGGTTCGCCAAACAAGCCATCACCAGCACGCTGACGATGGTGATCCCCACCACCTGCCAGGTGTTGCCGAACAGCAGGCCGAGTTCGGTGATCGCCTTGGTTTCCACCAGCATGAAACCGGCGCCGAGGAAGAAGAACGACAGCAGGGACGGTTGCCA
>DATBCP010000159.1:0-3001 GCA_036270435.1 Rhizomicrobium sp.
CTGTCGCTCATGGCTGTGGCACCCACGCCATTCCGCTCCAGCGCGGCGATCAGCCGTTCGGCTTCCGCAGCGGTGATCTTGCCATTGGCCAGCATGTCTAGGATCTGGCGGCGATTGTCGTTCATAGCGGTGTCCTTTCAACTTGACGGGGAGCGATATGGATCAGTGCAGATCGATGAAGACGCGCGTGTCGGCCTTTTCGACCTCGACGCTGGTGCCATGGAAGGCGGCAAGCACGCCCAACGCGGCACGGATCGAAGACCAGAAGCGCACACCGAAGATCATCGCGGCGATGAACAGCAAGGGCAGCGCCAACAGCAGGAGCGGCAGCATCAACAGCCACAACAGGAACAGCGGCAGCCAAAGCTTGAAGCCGGAACGCCAACGGGCCGGCCTGATATGCAATGTGGCGGAGAGCGGGGGCAGGATCTCGGCTTTCATTTGACCTCCAATTGGCGGATGGCTTCGCCCGCAGTGATTTCACCCCGCTCCAGTCGGTCCAGGATTTCATTGCGCCCGCTTTGCAGCGGCGCGGGATTGGTGTCGACGAATTCCAGCTGTCCAGCGATGCGGTTCAGCCGCGCTTTCACCGTGGGATAGCTGACGCCGAACACCTGCTCCATTTCCTTGATGGAGCCGTGGCTCTTGATAAAGGCGGCGACGAACACCTGGTCTTCGAGGGTCAACCGCGCCAATTGCGGCAGTTCGAATGTGCCCTCGATGGCGATGTCGCCCAGCCGTACCCGCTCCACCACCAGGGGCGCGCCCTGGGTGAGTTTTGTCAGTTCCTGCCAGTCTTTGGTTTGCAGCATGGGAGTTTGCGACATGGGCACCTCGTCAGGACGCGCTATCAGATACTTGAGAAAATCAATTTTTCAAGTGACAAAAATTGATTTTATTGATTTTTTCTCAGGGTATTGAAAGATCGGACGTTTGGCCCGAGGTATCGATCGGCGCGCAATTGTGGTGCCCGGCCAAAAAGCAATCCTGCCGGTCGCGATATTTTTTGAAAGTGATCAGCAGCCAGACACCGCCGACCACCCGTGCCACGGCAAGTGCCAGCACAACCAGGTTCTGGCGCTGTTTGCGGTCTTCTTCCTCATCATCGCGCATGCAGTCCACTCGTGTCCCGATTCCGAAATTCGCATGATCTCTATATCGGTCTCCTGGCGAATTTCGGAATCGAAGGACACTAGTAACTTATCAATTCCTAGCGTCGTTTCGGTTTCGAAGTTCGCCCCCGAGCTTGGTATCAATGATATTGCGAACTTCGAAACCACGACACTAGCGCGAAATCTGTTCCAACGGCAGGTCCTTGGTCTTGGGCCCGAACAGCCCGATCACCGCCGCCACCACAGCCATGCAGCCGGCAATGAAAATGAACACGCCGGGCGGACCGAAGCCCCTGAGAATGGCGGCGATGACGAAGGCGCTGAACATGGTGGAAAGGCGCGAGAAGGAATAGACAAAGCCGACGGCTTGCGCCCGCACGCGGGTGGGAAACAGTTCGGGCTGGTAGCCGTGATAGGCGAAAGACAGGATGTTGTTGGCCAGGGTCAGCGCCACACCGCAGGCGATCACACCGGACATGCCATGCGCCCGGGTAAAGGCCAGGCCGACGGCCGCGATTCCCACAGCCGCTCCCGAAATCACCCATTTGCGTTCCACCCGGTCGGTGAACAACAGGCCCAGCGCCGGACCGATCGGCGCGGCGATGGCAATGATGAAGGTGTAGCCCAGGCTTTTGGTTACTTCGATGCCGCTCTCGATCAGCAAGGTCGGCACCCAACTGGCGAAACCGTAATAGCCCGCGGCCTGGAAGAGATTGAACGCGATCAGCATCACCGTGCGGCCGAGATAAGGCCGCTTCCATATCTCAAGGAACGATCCCCCGCCCGGCTCGGCACCATGCGGTTTGGGCTCGGGCAATTGCGCGCCTTCAAGCCGCGCCTCCACTTCCCAGGCTTCGACGATGGTTGCGGCCTCCTGACTGCGGCCATGCTGTGCCAGCCAGCGCGGGCTTTCCGGCAAGCGGCCGCGCACATACCAGGCCAAAACCGCGCCAATCGATCCCGCCACCACCACAAAGCGCCAGCCCTCGAACCCCAGCACCGTGCGCGGCACAAGCAGCCAGCCCAGGAAGGCGACCACCGGAATGGCGAGGAACTGGATGATGTTGGCGTAGGCAAAGGCTCGGCCCCGCACGGCGGGGGGCGCCAGTTCGGCGATATAGGTGTCGATGGTCACCAGCTCGACTCCGATGCCGATGCCGCAAATAAAGCGCCAGAGATTCAGGCTGAACGCATCCTGCTGGAAAGCCATCACCAGCGAAGCGGCGGCATACCACAACAGCGAGCCGGTGAAGATGACGCGGCGGCCGAACCGGTCGGCAATGAAGCCGAACAAGGCGGTGCCCACGAACAGACCGAGAAAAAACGCCGCGACAAAGCCGGCCACGCCGCTGGTCCCGAACAGGCCCGGCGTGCTGCTGGTGAGGATGCCCGACTTGACCAGCCCCGGCGCGACATAGGCCGCCAAGAACAGGTCGTAGAATTCAAAGAAACCGCCCAGCGACAGAACCGTCACCCGCCGCCAGAATCCCCGGGTCGCGGGCAGCGATTCCAGCCGCGCCGTGATGCTGGCGGTGAGGCCGGGGGCGCTCAGTTCTCAGCGGCCTTCATTTTCGCGATGCACGTCATGGGTGACGACGCCGATATTCTTGGGCGGCATTTTCAGCCAGTCCTTGCGCTTCAGGGTGCTCAGCGTGTCTTCGTGGCCGTTCTTCCAATGCTCATGCATGGAATCCGGGCTGAATTCATAGTCGCGCGCATTGCCCTCATAGGATTTCTGCTGATAGATCAGCTGCAGGATGGTGGCCTGGGGCAGGCTGGAAAGCTTGTCGCGCATCGCCCGCTGTTCGTCGGTCAGCGCCTCTTCCGGCACCTTGATCAGCGCCTCATAAGCGCGCTGCTTCCAGCGCTGCAGCCGGGCGAAGCTGTCG
>DATBCP010000160.1:0-1590 GCA_036270435.1 Rhizomicrobium sp.
GGCGAACTCGCTCATGCTGCCGTCGGCGTTGATCTTGAAGACCTGCGCGCCCGGCTTGTAGTCCGAGATATTGTCCTTCGACCCCAGCGCCAGATACAGCCCGCCATCGGGACCGAAAGCGATATCGCGGGTGATATGCCCATTCTTGGGCTGCAGATCCGCAACCTTGGTGGTGACCTTTTCCGGCTTGCCCGCCGCGGTCTGGCCATCGCTATAGGGAAAACGCCAGATCCCCCGCACATCGCCGACATAGAGATAGCCGTCATGGAAGGCCAGGCCGTGCGGATAGACAAAGCCGGCCGATGCCGGAAGGAAGGTGAAACTCTTGTCCGCCTTGCCGTCGCCGTTGGAGTCGCGCAGGACCGTGATCTTGCCGCCGCTACCGGCCTTATAACCGCCCGGCGGCTCGGCGAGAAATATATCGCCATTGGGCGCCACCGCCATCCAGCGGGGGTCCGTCAGATTGTCGGCGAAAATGGAAACCTGAAAGCCGCGAGGAACCTCCGGCATCGCGCCAGCCGGGCGGGGAATGCTGCTGGGCTCATTGCCCACCGCCGGCGTGGCATAAGGCTTGGGCAGGCTGCCCGGGGAAATCGTGAATTTCTGGCCCGGATGGTCGGCCGCCAAAGCCGCTCCGGCCGCCAGCAGCACCAGGCTTGCGCCTGCCATCGTCGTTCCGATTTTGCTCATTTGCCGCTCCCGTTAAAATTCGATTTACCAATCCAGCGCTTACTGGTGCCCACCGCAAAAGCTGACTGGTGCCGGGATGCGCCTTCGCCCCGTTTTTCTTGTTATCGCCGCCCTGATTGCCGGGGCGAGCCTTCCCGCACGCGCCGAGGATGCCCCCAAAGCCCAGAAAGCGCCAGAGCATAAAACCACCCAGTCCAAGAGCTATGTCCAGCTCGACCCCATCTACACAACCATTGTAGCGGACAATCGCTCGGCCGGGATGCTGATGGTGGGCGCCGGCCTGGATGTGCCCGACGACACGCTCAGGGACGAAGTCACCCGCTCCATGCCGGTGCTGCGCGACGCCTATATCCGCAACCTGATGACCTTCACCGCCAACATGGTGCGCACCGACAGCCAGCCCGATGTGGGCATGATCGCCGACCGGCTGCAGGCAGTCACGGACCGGGCCTTGAAGAAGAAAGGCGCCAAGGTGCTTTTGGCCCAGGTCGCCATAAGGGTGACCGCGAAGTGATTCAATGACCCCCTCCGGTTTCAGCTTCCGCTCGGCAGCTAACGCCGCCGTCGCTCGCTGAAACCACCTGCTTACGCACGTGAAGGGGGAGGCGGGCCTCAGACATTCAACAAAGCCTGCTCCAGCGAGGCGTCGACATCGCCCCCGCTGGCATCGGTAGCCGGTGACAAACCGGTGGTTGCCGACGCGGTAGCGGACTGCGACGGATCGCCAGGCTGACTCTGGGCCTGCATCATGCCGCCGCCATGATGGTGGTGGTGGTGCGCGCCCTGGGGCTGACCGGCTGTTTGACCGGTTTGGCCGGCCTGGCCTGTCTGAGTCGGGTCATTGGGGTCCTGCTGGGTCAGTTCCAGCAAAGCCTGCAAAGTCCGGCTGTCCAGGTTGGA
>DATBCP010000161.1:0-12106 GCA_036270435.1 Rhizomicrobium sp.
GATTTGAAGAGGCTGGGCCGGCTGCATGACGTGGCGGAAGCCAAGGCGGCGCTCGGCATGGCGATGGGGGTGTTCGACCGCGTCTCGCTGGATTTGATTTACGCCCGTCCCGATCAGAGCGAAGCGCAATGGCGCGATGAACTGAAACAGGCGCTGTCTTTCGGCACCGATCACCTGTCGCTCTATCAACTCACCATCGAACCGCAAACGCCCTATGCCCTGTTGCACAGCAACGGCCAGCTGCAAAGTCCCGACGAGGAACTGGCGGCGGGATTGTATGAGACGACCCAGGAGGTGACGGAAGTGGCCGGCCTCCCGGCCTATGAAATCTCCAATCACGCCCGCCCCGGACAGGAGAGCCGCCATAATTTGATCTATTGGCGCTATGGCGATTATGCCGGCGTCGGTCCGGGCGCGCATGGGCGGCTGGATTTGAGCGGCCGGCGCACCGCCACCGCCGCCATCAAGCTGCCGGAACGCTGGCGCGACACGGTCGCCAAAACCGGCCACGGCTTTGGCGAATTGATCCGCGTGTCGCGCGAAGAAGCCGCCCGTGAGCATTTGCTGATGAACTTGCGGTTATCGGAAGGCCTCGATCTCGCCGCTTATGAAAAGCGCTGGGGCGAAACGCTCGCTGCCGCAAAAATCGCGGCGCTTTCCGGCGCCGGATTCCTCACCCTGCAAGACGGCTGGCTGCGCGCCACGCCCAAAGGCCGGTTATTGCTGAATAGGGTGATTGAGGAGTTGGTTTAAACACAGCTCCCACCTATCCAAACTTGTCATCCCGGAAGCCGCGAAGCGGCTATCCGGGATCCCACTTTTTGCTGGCAAGTTGGGTCCCGGGTCTGCGGCGCACCGTTCCACGCTGCGCCGCGCCCGGGATGACAATTGGCTTACGAATTCTTCCCCAAAACCGTCGTCGGGGCGGGGCTGACCACCAAGGGACCGGTTGCCGTCACTTCAAGCACTGCCAGGCCGCGCTCGGAGGTGCCGTCGGACTTGAAGCGGAAGATGCCGTTGACGCCGGCAAAGCCATTGGGGTCCATCAGGGCCGCAGTGGTGAAGCGATGATAGGGTTGGCCGGATGACAAAAGCCCCACCAGCGACACCGCGTCATAGGCAAGGCTGGCCAGCGGGGCCGGCGCGGCGCCGTAGATCGACCGATACTTGCTGACGAATTCGGCGTCGGCATTGGGCGCGGGCGCGGCATACCAGCTGCCCAACAGGCTTGCCTCGCGGTTGATCGCGGCATCGTCATTCCACAATCCGGTGCCCAAAAGCTTGACCTTGTCCTTGGTCGCGCCGTCCAGCGACAAGGTCGGCGCGATCGCCCTGAGGATCGTTCCGCCTTGGGCAATCAACACCGCATCGGCACCGCTTTTGGCCACGGCGCCGGCCGGGCCCGTCACGGCGCCGGCATTGGGGGCATAGCGTTCCGAGTCCACGATCGCGCCATGGGCGGTTGCCACCGCATCGTCGAACGCGTTTTTGGCGACATCGCCATAGGGCGTTTCCGGCGCCAGCAGCGCAAACTGGTGGTGACCGCTTTTGGCGGCATAATTGACCACCCGGGCGACTTCATTTTCGGGCAGGAAGCTCAACAGGAAGGCGCCGTTGCCGGCCACCGTCCGCTCGGTCGAGAAGGCCAGCACCGGCACACCGCGGTCGCGCGCGATGGGGGCGACCGCGGTCACCGAGGGCCCGAACAAGGGCCCCACAATCACTTCGGCGCCCTGCGACAAGAGTTGCTGGGCGGCGGTAGCGGCGCCGGGACCGCCATTTCCTTCGTCCGCCGTCATCAGCAGAATGTTCTTGTTGCCGGAATCGAACATCGCCAATTCCGCCGCCTTCATCATCGATTGGGCCAAGGCCCGGGTGCCCGCCGCGCTGCTGGTGAAAGGAAGGATGATGCCAACCCGGACCGGCACCACGTCCGGGGCCATGCCGGGCAGGCGCATATAGCTGGGCAGGTCGCGATCCAGGGGGTTCTTGGCGACCGCGACTTTGGGCGGCGGCGGCGCGGGAGCCGGCGGCGGGGCCTTGGGCTCGGTGGTGCAGGCCGCTATCGCAAAGGCCAAGGCAATGGCACAAAGGCGCTTCAAGCTAGGCAACGGACCGGACATCGGAAAATCCTTTGACGCGCGAACTTAAGCCTTTGGACAGGACTGGTAAATCGCCAGGGTCCTTAGCCGCCAATCAGGGCGATTTGGCGGCGGGGCTTTATATCCTGGCCACGCCCATCGGCAATGCCCGGGATATTTCCTTGCGGGCTCTGGAAACGTTGAAAGGCTGCAACGTGATCGCAGCCGAGGACACCAGGGTGACCGCCAAGCTTTTGGCCATTCATGGTATCTCCAAGCCCCTGTTGGCCTACAACGATCATAACGGCGCTGAGAAGCGCCCGCTAATCCTGGCCCGGCTGGAACAGGGGGAGGCGGTGGTGCTGGTCTCCGATGCCGGCACGCCCTTGGTATCCGACCCCGGCTACAAGCTGGTGCGTGCGGCGATCGCGGCAGGCGCGGCCGTGGTCGCCCTGCCGGGGCCTTCGGCGGTCCTGGCGGGCTTGACCCTGAGCGGGCTTCCCAGCGACCGTTTCCTGTTTGCGGGGTTTCTGCCGTCCAAGCCGGGTGAACGCAAAAGCCTGTTGGAAGACCTCAAAGCAGTGCGCGCCACCCTGATCTTTTTTGAATCCGCGCAGCGGCTTGCGGAATCGCTGGCGGCGATGGCGGAGGTGTTGGGCGATCGCCCGGCGGCGATGGCGCGCGAACTCACCAAGCTGCATGAGGAAGTGCGGCGCGGTTCGTTGCGCGAACTGGCGGTGCATTATGAAAGCCAGGGCGCGCCCAAGGGCGAGGTGACACTGGTGGTGGCGCCGCCGCAAGAGGCTGTGCCCGACCATGCCAGGATCGATGCGGCGCTGAAAGCCGCGCTTGTCTTCATGCCGGTAAAGGCGGCGGCGGACTTGATCGCCGGCCTGACCGATGCCTCGCGCAAACAGATCTATGCCCGGGCTTTGGAATTAAAGGATGGCGCCTAAGACCAAAGATCGATACGCGGCCGAACGGCGCGGGCACAGCAGCGAAAACCTGGCGGCGTTTTGGCTCAGGCTGAAGGGCTATCGCATCCTGGAGCGGCGGCTGAAGACGCGCGCCGGCGAAGTCGACCTGGTGGCCGCCGCGCCCTTCGGGCCGGTCTGCTTCATCGAGGTCAAGGCGCGCGCGCTGGCGCGCAGCGCGGCGGATTCGGTGACGGCAGCACAGCAGGCGCGCATTGCCCGGGCGGCCTGCCTCTATCTGTCGGCTCGCCCGCACTTGTCCCGGCGCGGCGCCCGGTTTGATATCATTGCCATTGCACCCCATGCCTTTCCGGTGCATCACCGCGATGCTTGGCAAGCGAATTTCTGAAAAGAGGGTTTCATGGGATTGACCGTCGCCATCCAGATGGACCCGATCGAGAAAATCGATATCGGCGGCGATTCCACTTTCGCGCTGGCGCTGGAAGCGCAAGCCCGCGGCCACAACCTGCTCTATTACGGGCCGCGCGACCTTACTTTCCGCGACGGCAAGGTCAGCGCCCATGTCCGCCCGCTGCATGTGCGCGCGGTGAAAGGCGATCATTTCGCGCTTGGCGAAGGCTTTGTCCATGACCTCTCCGCCGCGGATGTGGTTCTGATGCGCCAGGACCCGCCCTTCGACATGGCCTATATCACCGCCACCCATATCCTGGAGCGCATTCACCCCAAGACGTTGGTGGTGAACGACCCCAAAGAGGTGCGCAACGCGCCCGAGAAATTGTTTGTCACCGAATTCGCCGATTTCATCCCACCCACGCTGATCACCTCGGACCTGCGCGAGATTGGCGCCTTCCGCCAGGAGCATCAGGACATCATCTTGAAGCCGCTTTACGGCAATGGCGGCGCCGGCGTGTTCCGTGTCAGGCTGGATGACGAGAATTTCGGCTCCCTGATGGAGATGTTCACCCACTTCTATCGCGAGCCTGTCATTGTGCAGCGCTACCTTCCCGATGTGCGCAAGGGCGACAAGCGCATCATCCTGGTGAATGGCGATTTTGCCGGCGCCATCAACCGGGTGCCGGCGCAAGGGGAAGCGCGTTCCAACATGCATGTGGGGGGTCGTCCCGAAGCCACCGAACTGACGGCGCGCGAAAAGGCGATCTGCGCCGCGATCGGTCCGGAACTGAAACGGCGCGGGCTGATCTTTACCGGCATCGATGTGATCGGCGACTATATGACCGAGATCAACGTGACCTCTCCCACCGGCATTCACGAGGTGAAGCGTTTCGGCGGCGCCGATATCGCGGCGCTGGTCTGGGACGCGATTGAGAAGAGAAAACCTGCATGATCACCATCCGGCGTTCTGAAGATCGCGGCAGAACCCAGATCGCCTGGCTGGAGTCCCGCCACAGTTTTTCCTTTGGCGATTATGACGATCCGGCCAATGAAAGCTTCGGCGCCTTGCGCGTCATCAACGAGGACTGGATCAAGGGCGGGGCGGGATTTCAGCCCCATTCCCATCGCGACATGGAGATTGTCACCTACATCCTGGATGGCGCCATCGCGCATAAGGATTCCGCCGGCGGCGGCGGCACCATCCGGCCCGGCGAAATCCAGCGCATGAGCGCAGGCACGGGCATCACCCATTCCGAATTCAATGCCAGCGCCAGCGTGACCTGCCATATGCTGCAGATCTGGATCATGCCATCCAAGCGCGGCATCGCGCCCAGCTATGAGCAGAAAGCCATCGCCCCCGACACGGTGCGCAATCATTTCGCCCGCATCGCCGCGCCCAAGCCGCGCGAGAATGAGGTTCGGCTGGTGCAGGATGCGGAAATCTGGGCGGCCCGGCTGGACGCCGGTGTCGAAGCCATTCATCCACTCGCCCAGGGCCGCAAGGCCTGGCTGCACGTGGCCAAAGGCGAAGTGAAATTGAGCGGGGCGACGTTGAAGGCCGGCGATGCCGCCGCCATCACCGACCAGGACAAGATCGCGGTGCGGTCGAAGACCGCGGCGGAAGTGTTGTTGTTCGATTTGGCGTAGTTGCCCCCTCCGGTCCGGCCTGCGCGCCTTGCGGCGCTTGGCGTTCGGCTGGCTTGGCCGCCAGCCTCACCCTTCGCAGCTTTGCTCGGCGTTCGGTTGGCGGACCGCCAACCTCATGCCTCGCGCTGCTACGGCCACCTCCCCCCTGCGAGCGCGCTAACGCGCGCGCCGGGTTGACGCGGGCAATTGATGAATGGGCCGCGAATTACTTGACCAAACCAAACCGGCTCTTGTACCGCGCGTCGATGCCTGACAGCGGGAAATAGATGAAGACATCGGTGGTGGAGAACTGGCGGTCGACCACCGCGCCATCGCCGATGCAGCAGCCGGCGCGGACATAGCCCTTGAGCATGGCCGGCAGGCTGCGGATGGCCTCGCGCTCATCGATGGCATCCTTGGGCAGCCGGTTCATGTTCACATACAGTTCCGGCCGCGCCTTGACCTTGAGACGGGCGGGCATGGCATGGAAATGATGCAGGTAGGACAAGGGCAGCGCCATCTCCGCCACGTCGATGCCGGGCAGCGAGGCGCAACCGAACATCAGGTCGATGTCGAAGCGGGCGACATAGGCCATCAGCCCTTTCCACAACAGCTGCATGGTGCCGGGACGGGCGCGATAGCTTTTGAGAATGCAGGAGCGACCCAGTTCCAGATATTTGGTATCGGCGGACAGGCCCTTGAGCATGGACGCCAGATCATATTCGCCGGCGGTGTAGAAGCCGCCGACCTTCTTGGCATCCTTCTCGCGCGTCAGCCGGTAGGTGCCGACGACCAAAGGCTGGCCATCATCGTCATGGGCGTCGCGGTCCACCACCAACAGGTGGTCGCAGACATCGTCGAACTTGTCGAAATCGCGTCCGCTCTTTTGCATTTCGGGCGAGGGGATGGCGCTCATCTCTTCATAGAAGACCTTGAAGCGCAACGCTTGCGCCTGCTCGACTTCATGCTCGGTCTCGGCAAGACGCACTTCCAGCGCGCCCGAGACGGCCAGAACCGGCCATTGCGCCAAGCGTCCTTCAAAAGGTCCGGCTTCGTAGATATTGACCACGATCGTTTCCTATCGCTCCCGGTTGATGTCCCTACGACTCACCGGGCCAAAGCCACTGTCAGGGCTTAAACCTCTTGTGCGACAGTTTGACAATTTTAGCCTATGGCCCTGTCACAATCCAAGCGCTTGATGAATTTTTGTGAAATTACGCTGGGTTAACGCTGGCCGGGGGCCTGTCCGGGACGCGCCCGACCGCCCAAAACAGCAGAATGGACGGAACCGCGATCAGGGCGCAGCCCAGGAAAAAGATCGCATAGGCATTCATCGGCCCAAACCGGGCCGCCAGGGCGTCCACCAGCAGCCCCGAAAAGCCCTTGAGGAACTTTCCCGACAGGGCATAGACCGATGAGAGCAGGGCATATTGCGTCGCCACATAGCCCAGGCTGGTCAGGGACGACATATAGGCCACCAGGCTGATCGCGGCGAAGCCCAGGGAAAAATCATCCACCCCCATCACCACCATGAAGGGGCCGAGGGCGGCGCCGGTGAAGACCAGCAAGGCATTGGCAGCGATCCCCAGCGATTGCAGCACCGCGCCCAGGATCAGGGTCCGCATCAGGCCAAACCGCACCGACATGAAACCCGCAACAAGGGTCCCAAGGAAGGTGGTTCCCAGCCCGACCGTGGCGCGGGACAGGCCGATGGCGTCCTTGCTCATCCCCAGGTCGTGAAAGAAGGGATTGACCATGGGCCCGCGCATGAAATCCGGCAGGCGATAAAAAGTGATCGCCAAAAGCATCACCAGCGCCATGGCGCCATGGGTTTTGAAGAAGGCGATAAAGGGCCCCGCCACGGCATCAAAAACGCCGCGTCCGGACCATAAGGGTTGATCCTTCGCCTTTTGGGCGGCGACCGCATCGGCGCGCGTCGGTTCCGGCGCCAGCAGACTGGCGATGACGCCTATCCCCATCGCGGCGCCATACAGCGTGTAGGACACCGGCCAGCCCAGATGCTGTGCCGAAACCAGCATCAAGGAGTCGGCACAGATGATGGCGATGCGATAGCCCAGCGTGTTGGCGGCAGTGAGCAGGCCCAGTTCATCGGCATTTTCGGCGATTTCGATCCGCCAGGCGGCCAGCGCGATATCCTGGGTGGCCGAGGCGAAAGCGACGGCCAAGGCGGCGGCGCCCAGCGCGGCCAATCCGTAGCGCACGCCCAGGAAGCCCATGGCGACCAGGCCGGCCGCGACGGCGATCTGGGAAGCGATCAGCCAGCTGCGCCTAAGTCCCAGCACCTTGAGGGCCGGAAGCCGGTCCAGCAGCGGCGCCCAGACGAATTGCAGGGAATAGGCCAGGCTCACCCAGGAGATGAAACCAATCGCCTTGAGCGTGGTGCCTTCGTCGCGCAGCCAAAAGGCGAAGGTATTGCCCACCAGAAGAAATGGCAGGCCCGAAGAAAAGCCCAGCGCCAGCATCAACCGGACACGGGGATTGAGATAGTCCTTCAGGGAATGGCCGGCCCTGGTCGAATCCGTCATGCGGCAACGATATGCGAAGGCTCCTCGCCGGGAAACAAAAGGCGGAACATTTCTTCCAGTTCAGCGGGATTCACCGGCTTGGTGAGAAATCCGTCCATTCCCGCGTCCAGGCAGGAATGCTTGCCCGCTTCCAGCACGTCGGCGGTCAGCGCCACGATCGCCATGCGGGGCTTGCCGGTTGTGGCTTCCGCCGCGCGGATGGCACGCGCCGCCTCGATACCGTCCATGCAGGGCATGTGGATGTCGGTGAGCAGAAGGTCGTGTGCGCCCTGGGCCGCCGCCTTGACGGCATCGGTACCGGTGGTGACCTCGGTGATCCTGTGGCCCCGGCGGCGGAGCAGCTCGCGGATCAGAAGCATATTGATGGGATTGTCCTCGGCCAGGAGAATGTCGAGGCCTTGGCAGGCGTCCTGCGTCTCCGTCCGGTTCGCCGCCGCTGCCGGCGGGCCGGCATTCTCGCTTTCCGCCGCGGCGGCCCCGCCGGCGACTCCTTCCTGGCACTGCAAGAGCTGCGTCACCAGCGAGGACTGGCGCACCGGCTTGACCAGATAACCGGCAAAGCCTTTTGCGCCTATCTCAGGCAGGACCGCGCGCGCATTGGGAGCAAGCAGGACCAGGCAGGGAACATCGCGCGCCGGCGGCATGGCAAAGTCCGGCCTATTGCCGGTGCCCGCATCGATCAGGATCGCGTCGGCGTCCTGCTGGGTCTCGACGGCAACGCCGCCGGAAGCGGCAATCTGCAGATGCAGCCCTTCACGCAGCAGCGCATTGCGGCTGATCACGGCGATCCGCATATCTTGCAGCGGCGCGCTCTCTTTCGCCGCCGCCGCGGCGCGCAAGGGCAGGGTGAACCAGAAACAGGAACCGCCGCCGGCCCTGGCGTTCACGCCGATCTCTCCTCCCATATTCTCCACCAGACGCTTGGAGATGGCGAGCCCCAATCCCGTGCCGCCGAACTTGCGCGCATGGCTGGAATCAGCCTGGACGAATTCGTCGAAAATCGCCTCGCGCTTGGACGGCGAGACGCCCACGCCGGTGTCGCGCACTTCGATGCGCAACGCACCGTCCACCAGCGCGGCTTCCACACAGACGCCGCCTTGTTCGGTGAATTTGACGGCATTGCCCATCAGATTGTTGATGACCTGGCGCAGCCGGCCCTCATCGGCGTGAATCAGGCGCGGCACCTGGGGCGCGACCACGGTGGCAATCTCCACGCCTTTGTCATAGGCGCGCTGGCACAAAAGCTCGGCCGCACCCGACAACAAAAGCCGCAGGTCGACATCGTCTTCGTCCAACGCCAGCATGCCGGCTTCGATCTTGGAGAAATCCAGCACGTCGCCGATCAGGGCAAGCAGCGCCTCGCCGGAACGGGTGATGGCTTCGGCATAGGTGCGCTGCTCGGGACGAAGCTCGGTTTCCAGCAACAGCCGGCCCATGCCCAGGACGCCATTCATGGGCGTGCGGATCTCGTGGCTCATGGTGGCCAGAAAGCCGGACTTGGCGCGGTTGGCTTGCTCGGCCTTGTCGCGCGCCTCGGTCAGCGCCTCTTCCATGCTCTTGCGGTCGCTGATGTCGCGCCCCACGCTTTGGACCTCCACCAGCCGGCCGTGGGAATCGCGCACCGCGAAATCTTCCCAGGCGATCCAGCGATAACCTTCGGCCGTTTTCACATATTGATCGTAACGCAGGCGGCTTACGCCGGAATCCGCGAGCCCGCCGAAGCTTGTGGCCTTGTCTTGGGAAGCGCGGCTCCCGGGATGCGGTTCCGGCACGAAGGGATGGCCCAGCGCATTGGTCGGATCGAGTCCGAACAATTTGAAGAATGCGTCATTGCCATAGGTCAGCCGGTTGGACGCATCGCGGCGGAAGATGGCGTCGCCCTGCGCGTCCACCAATCCCTTGTAGCGCGCCTCGCTTTGATTCAGCCGTGCGTTGATGGCGGCCGCATTGGCCAGGGACGCTTCCAGCCGTCCGGCGACGCTTTGGAGTTGCACCGTCTGGCGCGAGAGCATTTCGCCCCGCCCGCGGGTGCTGAGCAGGTTTCCCAGCAGGAAGGCCAGCACAATGGCCAGAAGCAGGCCAAAATAGATGGGCGAAACCAGGGTCAGCCGGCCGGTTAACATGACTTCGGTGAGCGCGGCGACCAGAAAGGCGCCCGCCATGCCGCCCAGAAGGATGCGAAGGAGCCGCAACAAAACCGGCCTTTTGCTGGATTTCAAAGGTCAAAGTCTGCCCCAAGGGTCTTCAGAAACTGTTAAACCTGCCGGCTGGGTATTAACCGGGGCTCCACCAAGGGATCGCTCCGGAAATAAAAAGTTGATCAAGGACTTACGGCTGGCTCCGGCCGCTGTCACAAAAGCTTTACAAGACTGTGATGTTCGTTGCGTGGGCGGGGTGTGAATTGCGCCCGTTCATGGCTTTAAGATTTCCGCCGGGGCCGTCTTTGACCGATATCAGCTTGCAGGAAAACCAACAGTCGCAATCCTCCCTGGCCGATCTCTCCGCGCGCATTGAAACGGCCCGGCGGGCCGGTGCCGGCGATGTCCGCTTCCGCTTGACCTCCCTGCTGGCGGCGATTGCGGTGCTGGCGATTTTCGCCGGGGTAATCGCCTCCCTGGTCATCGGCGCGATGCCCGCCATCAAGGCATTCGGCTTCGGCTTTATCGTCGACGAAGCCTGGCACCCCACCCGCGAACATTTCGGCGCTCTGGCGCCCATCTACGGCACCCTGGTCACCAGCACCCTCGCCATGCTGATCGCGCTGCCGGTCGGCATCGGGGTTGCGATCTTCCTCACCGAACTTTGCCCGCGGCCGTTGCGCCGTCCCATCGGCATCGCCATTGAGCTATTGGCGGGCATTCCCTCCAACATCTACGGCATCTGGGGCCTGTTCGTGTTCGCGCCCTGGTTCCAGACCCATGTGCAGGAGCCGGTGGTTTCGGTGATCGGCGATGTGCCGGTGCTGGGCACGCTGTTCGGCGGTTCGACCTTCGGCATCGGCATCTTCACCGCCGGCCTGATCCTTTCCATCATGATCCTGCCCTTCATTTCGGCGGTCACCCGCGATGTGCTGGAAACCGTGCCCAGCGTGTTGAAGGAAGCCTCTTACGGACTGGGTTCCACCAGCTGGGAAGTGATGTGGAAGGTCTGCCTGCCCTTCTGCTCCACCGGCGTGGTGGGCGGCGCCATGCTGGCCCTGGGCCGTGCGCTGGGTGAAACCATGGCGGTGACGTTCGTCATCGGCAATTCCCACCGGATCGATCCCTCGCTGTTCGCGCCGGGCACCTCGATCTCGGCCACCATCGCCAATGAATTCACCGAAGCCACGACGCCGCTTTACACCGCGTCACTGATTGAACTGGGTCTCTTGCTGTTCGGCATCACCTTCATCGTGCTGTCCTGCGCACAGCTTCTCCTCCACAGGCTGGAAAAGGCCAAGGGGAAATAGATGATCTTGAACCAGGCCCTTTATATCCGCCGCAAACTCGCCAATGCGATCTTCATCGCCCTGTCGCTAGGCGCCGCCCTGTTCGGGCTGGTCTGGCTGGCCTTTATCCTGTTCGCGCTGTTCAAGGAGGGCATTTCCGCCATGTCGATCTCGCTCTTCACCGAGATCACGCCGCCGCCCGGCAGCGCTGGCGGGTTGCTCAATGCCATCTTCGGCAGCCTGGTGATGAGCCTGGGCGCGGTCCTGATCGGAACCCCGATCGGCCTGTTTGCCGGCACCTATCTCGCCGAATATGCCCGCTACGGAAAACTTTCCGCCGTGGTGCGCTTCGTCAACGACATCCTGCTGTCGGGGCCGTCCATCGTCACCGGCCTGTTCATCTATGAGCTGGTGGTGGTGCCGATGCATGGCTTTTCCGCCATCGCCGGCTGCCTGTCGCTCGCCGTCATCGTGATCCCGGTGGTGGTGCGCACCACTGAAAACATGCTGCTCCTGGTGCCCAACGGATTGCGCGAAGCCGCCAGCGCGCTCGGCGCACCGCAGAATTTCGTCATCCGTTCCGTGACCTGGAAAGCGGCGCGCGCCGGCATCGTCACCGGCGTGCTGTTGGCCATTGCCCGCATTTCCGGCGAGACCGCGCCGCTTCTCTTTACCGCGCTGGGCAACAACTCCATGTCCACCGACATCACCAAGCCGATGGCCTCGCTGCCGGCGGTGATCTTCCAGTTCGCGCTTTCGCCTTACCAGGATTGGCATACCCTGGCCTGGGGCGGCGCGCTGCTTGTCACCGCCACGGTACTGCTGCTCTCCATCCTTGCCCGCATACTCGAAAACCAGAAACGGACCTGATCCATGGACACCGCCATCCATATGCGCCCGGAGCATAACGCCGCCGCCGGCAACGGGGAAAAGGTCAAGATCGACATCAAGGATGTCAGCTTCTTTTACGGCCCCAACAAGGCGCTGAAGAACATCACCCTGCCTTTGACGGAGCGCAAGGTCACCGCCTTCATCGGACCGTCGGGCTGCGGCAAGTCCACCTTGCTGCGCGCCATCAACCGCATTTTCGAGCTCTAT
>DATBCP010000162.1:0-3779 GCA_036270435.1 Rhizomicrobium sp.
ACTATACGGTTTCTGCGCCCGAATGGGACGGGCAGGTCCGCGGTATCGCTTACAATCCCAGCCATGTCTTCTCCCAGCGGCAGAACATGGCCGTCTCGCCGGAGCGCATCAACCGCGACCTGACGCAGCTCTCCAAGCTCCCCAGCCATATCCGAACCTATACGGTTGACGGCGGCATGGACCGGGTACCGGCTATCGCCCGGCATCACGGCATGACGGTGTCGATGGGCATCTGGATCAGCGCCGACCTGGACAAGAATGAAGAGCAGATCGCACTTGGCATCCGCACTGCGCTCGCCAACCGCCGCACCATCGACCGGGTGATCGTGGGCAACGAGACACAGACTTTCGGCTATGTCTCGCCCGACCAGCTCAACACCTATATCCGGCAGGTGCGCAGCAGCCTGCCGGCACGCATCAAGGTCACGACCGCCGAACCCTGGTCGACCTGGATGCTGGCGCCGGAAATCGGCCAGTATGTCGATGTGATCTTCGTCCATCTTCTGCCCTATTGGGAGAATGTGGACATCCGCGACGCCCTGAAATCGTCCCAGCGCTTCTACGACCATGTCCAGGCGGAGTTTCCCGACAAGCAGGTCGTGGTGGGCGAGGCGGGCTGGCCGTCGGAAGGACGCACCCGCGGCCATGCGGAAGCCTCGCAGGCCAATGAAGGCTATTTCCTGCGGGCCTTCGTCCAGTACGCCATGGAAAAGGGTTGGGATTATTATCTGTTCGAGGCCTATGACCAACCCTGGAAGGACGCCAATGAGGGCGTGGCCGGGCGCTATTGGGGCCTGTTCGATGCCAGCGGCAATCCCAAATTCGCCTTCACCGGCCTGATCCGCGCCTTTCCCGAATGGCGCGGCTATGCGCTGATGGCCGCGGTGCTGAGCCTGTTGCTGGGCCTATTGGTGCTGGGACGCATGCCGCGGGTGCGCCAGACCGGCTATCTGGTGATGGGTGGCATGATCGTGCTGGTGTCGACCGGCTTGCTCGCCCTGATCGACGCCACGGCGCTGGAATATGTCGATCCCACCGATATCGTCGCTTTGATTGCCATGTCGCCCCTGGTGTTGCTCGCCTGCGCCGTGATCCTGACCGAAGGCATCGAGATGGCGGCCAGCCTGTGGCGGGTGGAACGGCGGGTGATCAAGGTGGGCATCCCGGAAATCTCCCCCCGGGTCTCGATCCATGTCCCGACCTATAACGAGCCGCCGCAGATGGTGATCGAAACGCTGAACGCGCTGTCACGGCTGGATTATGACAATTTCGAAGTCATTGTACTGGACAACAACACACCGAGCGCGGAGACCTGGCAGCCGGTGGAAACGCACTGCCGCAAGCTGGGATCCAGGTTCCGCTTCTTCCATCTCGACAACGTCAAGGGCTTCAAGGGCGGGGCGTTGAACCGCGCGCTGGCGCTGACCGACAGCCATGCCCGTTACATCGCGGTGATCGATAGCGACTACCAGGTGCAGCCATTCTGGCTGAGGCGCGTCATTCCCTATTTCGCTTCACCGGGCATCGCCTTGGTGCAGGGGCCCCAGGATTATCGCGATGCGAACCAGAATCTGTTCAAGGCCATGGCCTATGAGGAGTATCGCGGCTTCTTCCACATCGGCATGGTGGAGCGCAACGAGCACAATGCCATCATCCAGCACGGCACGATGACGATTGTCGCCAAGGATGCATTGGACGAGGTGGATGGCTGGAGCGACTGGTGCATCACCGAGGACACCGAACTGGGCCTGAAGCTGTTCGAGGCCGGTTATGAGGCGGCTTATGTGCCGCAAAGCATGGGCTCTGGCCTGATGCCGGACACGCTGGAGGCCTTCATGACCCAGCGCTATCGCTGGGTCTATGGCGCCATGCAGATGCTCAAGCGGCACGCCCACGCCTTCTTTTTCGGCGAGTCCGCGTTGTCCTGGCCGCAGCGTTACCAGTTCCTGTCGGGCTGGTTGCCCTGGATCTCCGACGGGCTGGGCATGCTGGTCACTTTGATGGCGATCATCTGGACGGTGCTGATGTGGGTGTTGCCCAGCTATATCGATGTGCCCATGCCGGCCTTGTCGGCGGCGGCGATGGCCTTGTTCGCCACCAAACTGATCAAGACCTTGCTGCTCTATCCGCCCAAGGTGGGCTCCGGCTTCAAAGGCGCCTTGGCGGCGTCGGTGGCGGGACTTTCGCTCACCCATACGGTGGGCAAGGCGGTGTGGACAGGGCTGCTCACCTCCGGCAAGCCGTTCCTGCGCACGCCGAAATGCGCCGATCCGGCCGACTTCGCCCAGGTGCTGCGGGTGGTGTGGCAGGAAGCGGCGCTGCTGGCGCTGCTTTTGATGGCGATGATCTCGATGGGCTTCGACCGCGGCTTCCAGGACCCGGCGGTTTCGCTGTGGATGGTGATGCTGGGGGTGCAGAGCCTGCCGTATCTCGCGACCATGGTGACGGCGCGGATTTCGGCGCGCTCCAACCGCACGTCAGGTGCGCTACCGGCCCAGACGGCCAAGCTGCCGCAAGCGGCGTAGGCCTTCCCCACCAAAATTGTCATGCCCGCGAAAGCGGGCATCCAACTTTCTGGACTATTATGGGTGCCCAAAGTCGGATTCCCGCTTTCGCGGGAATGACAGGTTGGGAAATGGGAATTTAGCGGAGACTGGTAGTGCCTGGAATCTGCATTATATTGTAGCCCGGACCCCGGAGGCCCGCCCCGTGATGACGTTGATCCTTTTCGTGTTTGTCATGTACTGGCTGCCCACCTTGATCGCCATTGTGCGGCAGACGCATTCGGCGCTGGGCGTGGCGATGCTCAACTTCTTCCTGGGCTGGACGGTGATCGGCTGGATCCTGGCCCTGGTCTGGGCGTTGGCGGCGCACAACAGCCCGCACGTCATCGTGATCGAGAACGGGCGGGTGGTTCGCTCTTAGGGCCGGTCCTGATACCGGGGGCAATGTATGAGAACAGACACGTTAGCCGCGCTTGCCGGTGCCACCTTTGCATGGCTGGTGGCGCTTCCCAGCCAGGCTGCCAACCCATCTCGCGCCGACACGTCCTTTGGCGACAAGTCTCTCGGCGCCGTCTTCGCAATCTGCCGGGTCGAAGCCCGTGCGGAGCCTCATGACGCCAATCGCACAATCTTTATTGAGACCGGCATGGGTGATGGCGGCTTTCCCATCTCCACCGTCAATCCCAAGGCACAGCTATGGTTCAATTACGGATTGAAGATGTTCCACGCCTTTTATCACGACGATGCCAGGCGGGCGTTCGACAATGCGGTCGCAGCCGATCCCCATTGCGCCTTGTGCCTGTGGGGTCAGGCCCTGTCACGCGGCGCAGTGTTGAATTTCGACGCCGAAGAGGCTGACTTCAAAGCGGGTCTGGAGATCGCGAAACGCGCGCAAGCCCAGGCACGGGTGCCGCGGGACAAACTGCTCACCGCCGCTTTGGTACGCCGATACGAGCGCCCCCAGGATGCCGCCGCGGAACATGATTTCGCCACCGACCTGCTCAAGGCGGACGCGAAGGCCGCGACACCGGACTTGCAATTGCTGGCCGCCGAAGTGGTGCTGACGGAACGGCGGCGGGGCAAGACGCCGTCTCCCGAAGCCGACGCGCTGGCCTCGCAGGCGGTCGCACTGATCGAGCCGGTGCTGGCCAAGGCGCCCGACAACACCGCGGCCATCCACTACTATATCCACGCGACCGAGGTCGCCGGACACGCGCAAACGGCATTGCCCTATGCGGAAAAGCTGGCGGCGCTGGCCCCCAATGCCAGCCACCT
>DATBCP010000163.1:0-12568 GCA_036270435.1 Rhizomicrobium sp.
CGGTGCAGGTCCCACTGCCACAGCGGATTGAAGCGATAGCGGGTTTCGAAATATTCCACCGCCTGCATGTCGGCCCGCTCGCGGGTTTGAAACCGCTTGCGTCCGGTGACCTGTGCCTGGAACGGCTCCAGCGCCCTACTCAGGGGAATGGTCTTGCGGAAATCGCAGCAGGCATCGGTATCACGGGACCAGAGCGTACCCTCTGGGTCCTTTTTCTGACGTTCCTCCAGGCTGGGCGCCAGCGAACGCACATCGCCCAGCCCCAGCACGTCTTGCAGCCGATCACGATACCGCAAGGTCTCGCCGAACAGCTTGCCGGTATTCAGGAACAGGATCGGCGTATTGGGATCGATGTCGGCGACCAGTTTCAGCAGCACCACGGATTCGGCCCCGAAGGAGGAAACTACTGCGGTCTTGCCGGCAAACTCTTCGACCAGCGCCAGTTCCAGAACGCCATGGGCATCCCGGCCCTTGGCTTTCTCCTGCAAGGCGGCCAGACGCGCAGCGACTTCCGCGTCGCTGGTCGCGGGCCGTGGACGCAGTCCACGCTTGGCATCGATGACGGTGACGTTGTTGTTGGGCGTGGGGCTCATAACCAGCCCATCTGCGAAATCAGTTCGCGCACATGGTGGGAAACCTCGCTGGGCGACAGGCCTTCGGCCCGCCACCCGGCGCGGGCCCGGCCCAGCTCCTTGAGCCGCACGGTCCATTCGGGTCCGAACTGGTCGGCCAGGCTCTCCCGCAGGGCGCGGGCCAGGCCCGGCACCTGGCCTCCGGTCGAGGCCGTCAGTAGCAGGTCCCCCCGCCGGACGATGGCAGGAACATGGAAATCGCAAAGCGGCAGCCTGTCTTCGACATTGACCAGGACCCCCAGCGCGCGGGCCCGGCCGGCCAGGTCACGGGCTTCGCCTTCACCCAGGCCGGCAACAAACAGAAGCTGCAGAGAGCCTAAAACAGCGTCGGAGACGTCGTCCGGCAGGAGGCGCGCCTCAACCCCCGCCTCGGCCAACAGGGCAGCCCTGCGCGCGCGTTCAGGCTCCCGGCCGGCCAAGCCGGCCTTGATGTTTACGGAGTTCAGCACAAGGGGAAGCATTCAGACCCTCTCAGGCCTGGAGAGGTAGGCCCGCAGGGTCTAAAATGCAAGAATTGAGTGGGGAATATATTATACTACTGTAAATATTGTGTGTTATTAGTAGCTTTTCAGAAGATCGACCACAGAAACCGCGATCTTGTCGCCCTGGATCTGGATTTCGCCCCTCGCCACAGGCTTGTCATTAGCCAGGATGGTCACAGGATCGTCCTGATGGCTGTCCAGCTCGATCACGGCGCCACGGCCCATGCGCAGCAGCTGGTGCATGGGGATCACCGAGCGGCCCAGCACCACCGAGATTTCGACTTTGACACTATCGACATTGGAAGCCATCAGCCCGCGCCTTACATTGGTGGAGACACCGGCCAGCCTGCCGGAACATGGTTTCAGAAAGCTTAACTTGGCTGCGCCCGTCATAGACCACCCCGTTGCAAGCCGCGTGGACTGGAAGATCAGCGAAGCGCCGGTCGCCTATCCCGATGCCCTGGCCCATATGGAAGCGCAAGCCCAGGCCATCGCCGAAGGGACCGCTGGCGAGCAAGTCTGGCTGTTGGAGCATCCCCCCATCTATACCGCCGGCACCAGCGCACGGGACACCGACCTGATCGATGCCCGCTTCCCGGTCTATCGCACCGGACGCGGCGGCCAATTCACCTATCACGGGCCCGGCCAACGTGTGGGCTATGTGATGCTGGACCTGAAACACCGCAAACCGGACGTGCGCGCCTATGTCCGTGATCTGGAGCAATGGCTGATCGAGACGCTGGCGGAATTCAACGTCAAGGGCGAGCGCCGGGAGGGCCGGGTCGGCATCTGGGTGCAACGCGGCATGCGGGAGGATAAGATTGCGGCCCTGGGCGTGCGCGTCAAACGATGGGTTACCCTGCATGGCGTGGCGCTGAATGTGGAGCCGGACCTGACGCATTTCGCAGGCATCGTCCCTTGCGGTATCCGTGCCCATGGCGTTACGAGTCTGGCGGATCTGGGGATTCCTGCAACCATGGCCGATGTCGACGTCGCGCTGAAAAAGAATTTCCGGAAAGTGTTTGGCAGCTAGTGTCCCGATTCCGAAATTCGCAGAAAGCCCGATATGGACTCTGTGCGAATTTCGGAATCGAAGGACACTAGCAATTTATAGACTCCTAGTGTCGTTTTGGTTTCGAAGTTCGCTAGGAGCCTGATATCTGTGATTTGCGAACTTCGAAACCACGACACTAGAGGGGGTCTATTCATGCCGCGCGTATCTGCTGCGTTCTTTGCGCTTGGGGCCGTTTGCGTGTTCATGGGCATGCTGTGGGGCATGCACATGGGTGAGGCCGAGGATTTCACCATGATGCCGGCCCATGCCCATCTCAACCTGTTGGGCTGGGTGACAATGGGGCTTTACGGCACGTTCTATGCCCTTACCCATGCCAGCATGAAGCCAAAACTGGCCTGGACCAATTTCGCGCTGGCGGCCATCGGTGTTGCGGTGATGATTCCATCGCTCGCCCTTTACCTGCCGGCGCATAACGCCAAATATATTCCCGGTATCATCGTGGGCGAAATCGCGACGGTGTTGAGCCTGCTGGTGTTCGCGGTGTCGGTGTATCGCGAGCTGACCCGTCCGCGCCTGGGCTCATGACCAACACTCAATCCTTGTCATGCCCGTCTCCCGGTCCGCGCGAAGCGTGGCCGGAGAATAAACTCCAGCGGGCATCCAACTTCAGAGTTCGCGCCAGAAAAGAAGTTGGATTCCCGCTGTCGCGGGAATGACAAGAAAAGGTCAGAGAGAAGGACGCCGTATAAATCCCTTCTCGGCGGGCGGTTCAGTATTGTGCAAATCCACCGCATTGACCCGGGCGCCCTGCGGCCCCTTGGTGGCGTGGGAGACAAAAACCTCCACCGCCTTGGTCGGGCCGGACACCAGCGCTTCCACCGAGCCGTCGGAGCGGTTGCGCACCCAGCCGTCCAGCTTTTGCGCTTGGGCGGACATCACCAGAAAGTCCCGGAAGCCCACGCCCTGGACAAAGCCATGCACATGCACGCGCAGGGACGTTATATCATCGCTCACACTATTCTCCCGCGCCACGACCATTGATCTGACCTAACATAGCCCGCCCACCCACCCAGACAAGATGGCCCCCCTTCCCCGCTCCATATCCTTGGCCGTGTTCCGCGCTCACATCGAGAACGGGATCAGCGTTGCCATCGGCGTCGGCCTTACGGGCCTTCTGACGGGCGCGGCGTTGGGCTTTGCCGCCGCCGTCACCGCCGCCA
This sequence comes from Rhizomicrobium sp., assembly GCA_036270435.1. Lineage (GTDB taxonomy): Bacteria > Pseudomonadota > Alphaproteobacteria > Micropepsales > Micropepsaceae > Rhizomicrobium. The sequence goes on from DATBCP010000163.1 coordinate 3,350, forward strand.
CCGGCGCCGTCTGTGTCTCCATCAGCGACCGCACCGATCCCCTGGGCTTGAAGTTCTGGATCATGGGTTTCGCATTCCTCGCCACCGTCTTTTTCACCGGCTTGTCGAGTTTCGCGCATTTCTCGCAAGCCGCCTTCATTGCCGCCACGGCCTTTGTCGGCCTTTGGACCGGACTGATCTCGGCCTATGGCAGATCGGTGTTAAGCCTGGCCATGACTTGCGTGTTGGCCTTTGTCTTTGCCATGGGCCAGCATTACGGCTCGCCTTCCGACGCGGCCGACCACTTGCTGCTGACGGTCTGCGGCGCCCTGGTCTACACTGTCTATGCCGTGGCCTTAGCTTGGCTGTTCGACGACCGCAGCCGCAGGCTGCTCTTGGCGGAAGCCATGCATGCCTTCGCCGCCTATTTGCGGGCCAAGGCCACGTTGTACAATCCCGATGCCGAAGGCCCGGGCGGCTTTCGTGCCTTGATCGATGCTCATGCCGCCTTGGCCGACCGCCTGCAGAGTGCCCGCGACAGCCTGTTCGCCCGCCGCAAGCACCGCATGCAGCTCAAGCGGATCGACACCTTGATCGCCTTGTTGGACGCGTTCGAGACAGTCTTGTCGTCCGATGCCGACTATGAAGCGCTGCGCGGCGCCCCGCAGCGCGAATTGATGTGGCGGCTGAACAACTTCATCCTGCAGATGGCGGACGAGGTGGAGCGGTTGACCTTGGCGTTGCGTTCCCGCCATGGCCATGTCACCACGCCGCATTATGCCGAAACGGCACGCCAGTTGCAGGAAAGCGTGGCGCAGTTGCGCAAGACCGCGCCCGATGACCTGGTCGTGTATGCCCTGACGGCGACCGTCAACAAACTGGCGCTGGCGGAAAATTATGTCGGCACGCTGGCAATCGCGCTGGACGATGCGACGCCGCCCAGCGAACTGGCCAGAAGCCTCGACCTGGACCTGTTCCGCCAGGACGCGCCACGCGGCCTGGGCGTGCTGGTCAACGCGCTGCGCTGGCGCGCGCCTGCCCTGCGCTATGCCGTTCGCCTGTGCCTGGCGATGACCGCGGGGCTGTCGTTGACCTTGCTGTTTCCCCGCTTCGCCCACGCCAACTGGGTCTTGCTGACCATCGCGCTGATCATGCGCGCCAACTACAGCGTCACCCGCCAGCGCCGCTGGGACCGCGTGACCGGCACGCTGATCGGCTGCGCCCTGGCCGTCACCTTCATCAACACCCTGCCCGCGCCGGTCCTGTTGCTGTTCATCGTCCTGGCGGTCGGCACCAGCCATGCCTATGGCCAGGTGGCCTATCGCATCACCGCCATCGGCGCCTCGGTTTCCTCACTGCTGCTGCTGCATTTCGTGGATCCGCTGGTGCATCCGCAATTCTTCGAGCGCATCATCGACACGCTGATCGGCTCCGGCCTCTCCTGGGCATTCAGTTACCTTTTGCCCACCTGGGAGCGCAGCGATCTGCCCCGCACGGTGCGCGGACTGCTGGCGGCGGATGCAGCCTTTGCCGACGCCGCGCTCCGGCGCGCGCCGGTCTCGCAAGCCTATCGCCTGGCGCGCAAGAAGACGCTGGATGCGGTGGCGCAACTCTCCGGCGCCATCCGGCGGCTGGCAGACGAACCCAACGCCAACCGCCGCGCCTTGGCGTCGTTGGGTGAGTTGCTGGGAGCCAATTATCTGCTGGCGTCAGACCTCTCCTCCATGCCGGTGCTGGTGAAATTGCGCGGCGATGAGCTGGACGCCGCGGCCGCGGATGCGTCCATTGCGGCAACCCGCTTGCGGCTGGTGGAGTTGCTCAAGCCGGACGGCGCGGCGGGTCAGCTCGCGGATCCAACACCACCGCGGGACAGCCTGACTGGACTTCGCGGCACCACCGCAATGGGCGTGCTGGCGCGGCGCCTGAATCATATCGAGCACGCCGCACAAAAAGTGGCGCGTCTGGCGGCACGGCCTGTGATCGAGGATATTTAGCGCACTGTCATTCCCGTTAACTGGACAAATCCTCCAGCACCGCCTTGATACGTTGGACCGCGCCAGGAATATCCTGCTCGGTCTCCCGCCGCCACAGCCGCAGGATCACATAGCCCTGCTCGTTCAGCAGCCGGTCACGGGCGATTGTGTTGGGGCGCCTGCCCGGCTGGCCATCTTCCAGGCTGATCACCAAGCCCAAGTCATGCTCCACAAAATCGAGCATGAAACTGCGGAAAGGCGCTTTGCGGCGAAATCGGTAACTTTCCATGTCCCGCAAACGGACCCACAACCGGTTTTCCAACGTGGCCTGCGCACGCAGCGGTACCTTACGCTGCATTACCGCGTATGTCCGATCAACTCGACCGCCTTCTCCAGCTCATGGGCAAGCGCCGCTGCGCGTTTCACGGCCTCGGCATCCTCGCCCCATTTTTCCGCCTGATAGGTTTCGTCGATCCGCGACAGCTCAAAGGCCCGGGCGCCCGAGAGCGCTCCGTCCAACACCGTCAACGCCAGCGCCAGGCTGCCGGTGACGGAGGCAATGACATGCAGCCCGGCCAAGGCAAAATCATCAAGGCCTTCCAAAAGGCGGCGCAGGACAGCCAACGCCTCGGGCGGCTGGTCCATATGGGTCAAACCCTGCGACACCGAAAGCTTCGCGCCATGGCGTTGCGCCAGCCAGTCCAGCACCGGATCCCAACCGGCCTTCTGGCGCGCCACCAGCTCCGGAGGCTGGTGGGCGCGATAACAAATCAGGTCATTTTCACCAAAGCGCAGAATGGCGTCGATCATCTCGTTGCGGTGGGCGGCGACACCGTCGATCACCGTGTTGGCAAGGCGCAGCAGGGGCATGCTGGTCGCAACGATCTCATCGCCCTGCGCCCGCCATTCCGCGACAATGGCGCAGGCCAGCCTTTCCGTCGGCAGCGCCAGCGCATTGCCGCCAGGCGTCCTGACGGGTTTACCATCCAGCAGCACCGCATGGCCGCCATCTTGTGCCGTGACCGATACGTCCTTGTAAAAGCGCTTCATCTCTTTTTGTTTTTCTTCGGCGGAAACGGGTCATGCCTGTCGTCGGGATCAAAGCCCAGCAATTGCCAGCTTTTGACCATGTGTGGGGACAAAGGCGCGGTGACCTGCAGCCGCCCGCCATCGGGCCTGCCGATATCGATGCTGCGGGCATGCAGATGCAGCTTGTCGGCAATATCGCCGCGCCCGCGCACATCGCTGCCGCCATATTTGAAATCACCCACGATGGGCGTGCCCAGGCTGGCCAGATGCACCCGGATCTGGTGGGTGCGCCCGGTGATGGGCCTCGCTGCCACCCAGGCAAATTCGCCGCACGCTGTCCCCATCACGGCATATTCGGTAAGTGCGAACTTGGCGTCATCCTCATCGCTGACGGTCATGCGCTCGTCCTTGCCGCGGGTGCCTTCCTTCGCCAGCGCCGCCTTGATCACGCCATGTTTCTGTTTCGGTACGCCACGCACCAGTGCCCAATAGACTTTGGAAGTGTCGCGCAAGGCCAGCGACTGCGCCAAACCCGATGCCGCCTGCGCCGTGCGCGCCACCATCAGCACGCCGGATGTGTCGCGGTCCAGCCGGTGCACCAGTTTGGGTCGGGTGGGCTTTTCAAATTTCAGGCTGTCCAGCATGCCGTCGACATGTCTGGTCAGGCCCGAGCCACCCTGGGTCGCCAGCCCCGCCGGCTTGTCCAGCACGATCACATGCTTGTCCATGTAGAGAATACGGTCGGCCAAAGAGCCCATCGGCTTTTGCGGCTCGGGCTTTGGCTTTTGCGGCCGCTCGTCCCTGGCATGGACGACTTGCGGCGGCAGCCGGATGGACTGTCCCGCCGCGACACGCGTGCCGGAATCGGCGCGCTTGCCGTCGAGCCGCACTTCGCCCTTGCGCAGCAGCTTTTGCAGCAACACATGGGTCAGGTGCGGATAATGCCGCTTGAACCAACGGTCGAGACGGATGCCGTCGTCATCGGCGTCTATGAGGCGCTGTTCAGGCATAGGTGACGCGCATGACCCAGAGGCCGGCATACAAGGCCAGGATGGAAAGCACCACCGAGCCGATGATGTAACCCGTGGCCTGGAGATACGCGCCCCGTTGCAACAACAGGGCGCTGTCCAGTGAAAAGGTTGAGAAGGTCGTATAGCCGCCCAAAACGCCGACCGTCAGAAAAGCACGCAGGTCCGGGGAAAGATTGAATTTGAGTGCGCTGCCTTCGACGATCAGGCCCATTACGAAGCCGCCACTGATATTGACGAAGAAAATTCCCCAATTGAAAAGATAGCCGGCTGGTTGCACTAGGCTGGCCACATAGTAGCGCAGCAACGCGCCCAAGCCGCCGCCGACCCCAACCGCGAATACCATGCCCATGTGCTACTCTCCGCCCCGTTTGCCGCGCAGTTTTGCCCAATAGTCCAGCCGCTTGGCAATCTCCCGCTCGAAGCCGGTCTCTTTCGGCTCATAGAAGCGCTGCCGCGCCATGCCGTCGGGGAAATAATTCTGGCCGGAAAAGCCGTCCTCGGCGTCATGATCGTATTGATACCCCGCGCCATAGCCCAAATTCTTCATCAATTTGGTGGGCGCATTGAGGATATGGGCGGGCGGCATCAGGGAGCCAGACTCCTGCGCCGCGTGCCGGGCCGCACCCAATGCGGCATAGACCGCGTTGGATTTGGGCGCGCTGGCGAGATAGAGCACACATTGTGCCAGCGCCAGTTCGCCTTCCGGACTTCCCAGGAAATCAAACACATCCTTGGCCGCCAGCGCCTGGTGCACCGCTTCGGGATCGGCCAGGCCGATATCTTCCACCGCGGCGCGCACCAGGCGGCGGGCGATGTAGAGCGGCTGCTCGCCGCCCGCCAACATCCGCGCCAGCCAATAGAGCGCCGCATCGGGATCGCTGCCGCGGATCGATTTATGCAGGGCGGAGATGATGTTGTAATGCTCTTCACGGCTCTTATCGTAAAGCGGCATGCGCCGCTGCACCGCTCCCACCAGGCCCGCCGGGTCCAGGGGTTTGACCGCTTTCACACTGGAAAGCTCTTCCACCAGGTTGAGCAGATAGCGGCCATCACCATCGGCCATGGCGCGGAGTGAGGCCCGCGCATCGTCCGTGAGCGGCAGTTTCTGTCCAAGATGGGCTTCCGCCCGCCCGAGCAACACTTCCAACGCGGCATCGTCCAGCCGGCGCAACACCAGCACCTGGGCCCGCGACAACAGCGCACCGTTCAATTCAAAAGAGGGATTTTCCGTGGTGGCGCCCACCAGGATCACGGTGCCGTCTTCCACAACGGGGAGGAAACTGTCTTGCTGGCTTCGGTTGAAGCGGTGGATTTCGTCGATGAACAGCAGCGTGCCCTTGCCCATATTGCGCCGTGCGCGGGCCGCCTCGAAAGTCTTTTTCAGATCGGCGACGCCGGAGAATACCGCCGAAAGCTGATCGAAATGAAGTTGGAAGGCGCTGGAGAGCAACCGCGCGATGGTGGTCTTGCCGGTGCCTGGTGGTCCCCACAAGATCATCGAGGTGGGACGGCCATTCGCCACCATCCGGCCCAACGGACCTTCCGGTGATAAAAGATGATCCTGGCCTACCACGTCGCCAAGGGTCTTGGGCCTCAACCGGTCGGCCAAGGGGCGCGGCGCCTCGCCAGCCAAGCCGCTGGACTCGAACAAATCGGACATGCGGTCTTATAGCAGAAAAGCCGTGAGGCCGATCAGCGAAAGGTCCAGTGGACCATTCGCCGGCCGAACGCCCGCGAAGCGGGCACGGGCACAGATCTGATGCAAGAAGTCAGTCGAGGTGCCACTTAACTCCGAATGACAGGTTATTGCCCGTGTTTCCGACCTGGGTCAGGCCGGCGGCATTGACGTCATGGGCGTTCTGATAGCGGTATTCGGCGAACAGGCTGGCCTGTTCGGAGGCGCGATATTCCACCCCGCCCAGCAGCTGCCAGCCGAACACCGTCGAACCGCCATGGATGCCCACACCATTGTCGATATTGGTGTTGACCGCGCCCACGCCGCCGCCGCCGTAAAGCGAAAAGGGGCTTTCAGTGGGCAGGTGATAGACCAGGTTGGCCATGTAGGAACTGGACTGCAGGCGTGCATTGTTGGTGTGGGAATAGTCGGACTGGCTGAACAGGAAATCCGCTTCCGCCGACACGTTGGGTAGACCCCAATCGGTAAGGTAATGGCCAAAGCGCGCGCCGACATTATAGCCGGTATCCATATTGTTCTTGACGCCATTGACGTTCAAGCCCGGCGCGAAAGTCGGACCGCCGAGAATCGAGACATAGGAATTGTCGAGAATCTGGGCCTGGGCCGCGCCGACACTCACCACACATGTGCCGAGCAGGAGCGCTGCGGCAGAAGCAACAAACGAATTTTTCATATCAGTCCCTTTGCATCCCCCCATGCCCTGCCAAAGGCCTAACGCAGATAGTTGGTCCGCGTCGCGTTACAAGGGTGCAAACAGGCAGAATTGATCGCGGGCAACATGCGGTAACAATGTTTTTTACAGCACATGAGTTGCGTGCAATGCAGCCGCGCTTTTGCCGCGTTGCCCAATGAAACAATCACAAGTGATATTTTATCCGGCTACGAACAAACCGCGACAGTCCGCTCAACCCTGCACGGAAAGCGTAAGCTTGCGCCCGCCCCGCTCGCCTAGCTTTTCTTGTGAACGAAGTGAACTGGAAAAGCTGGCGCCTCGCCGAGCGGCACGACTCACCGCGAGGGAGGCAGGCCGGAAGCTTAGCCCTGAACGGAAAGCGTCAGCTTCCTGCCGGCCCGCTCAATCACCATGTCCCACTGGTTGGTGCTGTTCAGCACACGGACCAGTTCACTCACCCGGCTAATGTTGGTGCCGTTAATGTTGCGCACAATGTCGCCGGGCTGGAAGCCGTAATTGGCGGCGATGCCATTGGGATTGACCGACTGGATGGCGACGCCCTTGGCCATCACATCCATCTGCAGCTCGGTGGCTGCGGCAGGCGAGATGTTGAACACCCGCGCTCCGGTCAGCGGATTGCGGCCGCCAATGGTGGCGGTCTCGCGCGGCGGATTTTCCGGCGGCAAGGCCAAGGTCACCGTGACGTCGCGCGCCGCCTTGCCATCCGCCACATGCATTTTGACGCTGTCGCCCGGCCGATGCGTGGCGGTGCGGTAGTTCAGCGATTGCATATCATCCACCGCAACACCATCCACCGACTGCACGACGTCGCCGGATTTGATCCCCGCTTTTGACAAAGGCCCGCCCGGATAAACATCCTTGATCAGGACCCCGCCGGGGCGCGATAGGCCCAGGCTTACGGCAATCTCGCTCGTGACGGGCTGGCCGCTGGCACCCACCCAGGCCAGTTGCACGCTGCTGGCGGGCGTGCCGCTCTTGAGGCCGCCCTCGACGCCCTCCACCACCCGCCGCGCCAGATTGGCGGGAATGGCGAAGCCGATGCCGATCGAGCCGCCGCTGCGCGAATAGATCGCGGTGTTGATGCCGGCCAGCCTGCCGTCGGTGGTGACCAGCGCGCCGCCCGAATTGCCGGGATTGATCGCGGCGTCGGTCTGGATGAAGAATTGGTAATCGCTGGCCGTTCCCTGCGTGCGGGCAAGCGCCGAAACAATTCCCATGGTTACGGTCTGGCCGACACCAAAGGGATCGCCGATCGCCAGCACCAGGTCGCCGACCTGTACCGCGTCACTGTCGCCGAATGGCACAACCGGCAACCGCTCGCCTTTGGTGTCGATCTTCAGCACCGCCAGATCGGTGCGCGGATCGGCCAGCAGAACCTTGGCCTTGAATTCGCGCTTGTCGGACAAGGCCACGATCGTGTCAGTGCCGCCGGCCACCACATGATTGTTGGTCAGGATCAAGCCATCGGCGCGCACGATCACGCCCGAGCCCAGCGACTGCTGCACGCGCTGGCGCATCTCCGGGCTGCCGAACAGCTGGCTGAACAAGGGATCGTTGAAGAAGGGATTGACCTGCTGCTGCACGATCGAGCGGGCATAGACATTGACCACGGCGGGCGCGATTCGTTTGACCACCGGGGCGAAGGTCAACTGCACTTGCCCCATGGAAGAGGGACCCATCCCGGCGGGCGCGGCCGGCAGGGCGCGGGGCGCGGGCGGGGCTAGGCGCAGCGGTTCAGGCTTGACCGCAGGCGGTTTGGTATCGGCGGTCAGGGCCGGCAGGGCGTAGATGGCGGCGCCTGTCAGCGCAATCGCGCCGGCAATGATGGAAATCGTCTTCATGGGTTCCTGCCCGAACGTCTTGAACAAGCGCATGGCCAAAAGAAAAAGGGCGGCAATTGCCGCCCCAATCTAAATCAAACTGCGGCCAAATTCAGGCTTCGGCCTCGCCTTCCACTTCCACCGGGCCTGAATCCTGGCCCTTCGCACCCACATCGCGGTCGATGAATTCGATGATAGCCATCGGGGCGTTGTCGCCATGGCGGAACCCTGCCTTCAGCACGCGGGTATAACCACCGGGACGGCCCTTGTAGCGCGGGCCGATCACATCAAACAGCTTGGTGACCTGGTCGGCATCCTTGATCTGGGCAAGTGCCTGGCGGCGGGCATGCAGATCCGTGGGCCCGCGACGCGACAAGGTCACCAGCTTTTCGATCACCGGACGCAGATCCTTGGCCTTGGGCAGCGTGGTCTTGATCTGCTCATGCTTGATCAGCGCCGCGGTCATGTTGCCCCACATCGCCTTGCGATGCGAGGCGGTGCGGTTGAACTTGCGGCCTTGATTACCGTGACGCATTCCAAATCTCCTGTCACCCCGGCCAGCGAGCCCGCACTTCTGCGGGCGAAGCGCGAGCCGGGGCCCAACTTAAACCTGCTCAGTGGGTCCCGGTTCTGCGGCGCACCGTTGCACGCTGCGCCGCGCCCGGGATGACACCGTTAGTACTGATCTTCGTAACGCTTCGCCAAATCTTCGATATTCTCCGGCGGCCAGCCCGGCACTTCCATGCCCAAGTGCAGGCCCATCTCCGCCAGCACCGCCTTGATCTCGTTCAGTGACTTGCGGCCGAAATTCGGGGTGCGCAGCATCTCCGCTTCGGTCTTCTGGATCAAGTCGCCGATATAGACGATGTTGTCGTTCTTGAGGCAGTTGGCCGAACGCACCGACAATTCCAGCTCGTCCACCTTCTTGAGCAAGACCGGATTGAAGGCGAGATCGGGCTTGGCTTCCTCGGTGGCGCGCTCGCGCGGCTCTTCGAAG